>CAZDNY010000192.1:0-6459 GCA_964506885.1 uncultured Hyphomicrobiaceae bacterium
TGGGCGCTCGCGGGCGGCGCGTGCTGGTGTTGCGCACGGACCGTTGGCCAATCACGCGGCATCGGGGCCGATGATGGCTGACATTTGCATCGCGATGAGATGATCGAGCCGGCCCTCGAACGGCACCGTGAAGCAGGTCAATCCGCGCGGATCGTCGTTCCATTCGACGAAGGCGTCGGCGAATTCGGGATTGACCGGCACTGCGGAGGTTGGGTCGGGAGCCGTGACCGTGGCAGAGAACGCGTCCTCGCTCATCGGCAGGAAGGCGATCGCCATACGGCCGGGTGGGCCGTCGGCCAGGTGCTGCGGGGCGTCGGTGACGCAGACACAGATGATGCGTTTCTGGTCAGCAAAGGTGGCGATCGCACCGATGACAATGCGCGAGTTCTCAAAGCCTTGCGGTGCGCGATAACGCCAGACCTGTCCGACGGCATAGTTTGCTGACGGTTCGACCATGTCTGCCCCCTGCCATTCCAGCCGATGCCGTTCCAGCCGATCTGGAAGGATCAGAATCGTGAAAAGCGCAAGGTGGGTAGCCTGTTTTCACGACCGCAATGGGGCGCGCGGAAAAGGTCAATGATCCGTTGAACGTGCGGTCGAGGGTTCGCAGATCAAGGGCATCGAGGGCGGGCTTACGGACGGTCGGGCAGCGTGCCAGTCTCGATGGTGGCGATGCCGGTCTGCCATCCCGTCGCCAGTCTGCGGGCGGCTTCGCGGGCGTCGAGCTGGCGATTGCCACGCGTAGAAACCTGCGCCATGGGCAGGCGCTGGCGCAGTGGCGGACAGGCATGGACGATGGCCTGTGTCTCGCCCTTGAGGGCTTCGGCGCATTGCAGCAGTTCGGCCAACGTGTCTGCGTTGGCGGGCGGACGGTGCGCTCCGGTGATGGTGGATTCCGCTTTTGCTGACTTCGCCGCGGGGGCGTCACGTGACGCCGAAGCCGGGGCCTGATTGGCTGCAACGGCGCTGGCCACTTGCTGCTGCTCGATCGTCAGCGGCGCGCTGATCGCTGTCTCGGCGCCGTCGGGATTGTAGAGGATCGTGGAGACGAACGACCAGAAGCCGACGATGTGCCAGGCGAGGATGCCGCCGAGAAACGAAAGCAATCCGGTTGCCAGGAGTGCGCGGGTCGACCACGTGCGCCGGAGCTGCGCCGCCTTCAGTGAATGGCCTTGCGGGGGCGATGCAGTGCGTTGTGACTCGATGTCGTCGTCTGCATGCACCAATGGGCCGGCGGAGATTTCCCTGCCAGCGTCACGACCTTCAATGTCGTGCGGTTCATGCACGTCGTGTTCGCAGCCTTATCCATCGAATCGTTCACGAAATTCTGAGGATCCGTGCGAGTCGGGGCAAGCCTCGCGGCATAAGGGACCCGCGATGCCGGCGCGGTTTTCCACATGCCGTGATGGTGGCCTTGATGGAAATCATTCGGCGGCATGCGGCAAGCGTCGTTGCGCCAGCCGCATTGAACAAAGTTTTTTGTGAGGACGCAGGCGGCGATCAGATGCGGGGACCGGGCAGGTAGTCCTTGCCCTGCGGGCTGCGTCCTCCGCGGTCGCTGTCGCGGCGGGATGGCTTGTCGCCGCGCGGATCTTTCCAGGTGGAGCGCACCGGGGGCACATACATCTGGCGGGCCGAGCACAGGCGGCGCTGGTTCTCGTTGCGCCCGCAGGGACGCAGTTGACCGCTCTTGGTGTAGCAGATGCGAATCTCCTTGAGCCGGTTGCCGGGGCCGCCGCAGGAAATCGCCATCATGTCGGGCTTCAAGCCGGGATTGGCGGCGATCATCTCGCGCATCAGCTGCTCGGGCGCGACGAACTGCACGTCGAAGGGGTTGATGTAGCGCTCGGGGATGCGAATGCGGTTGTAGAGCTGGCGGGCCAGATCGTAATAGCCCTCCGGCTCCAGGCCCGAGCAGGTGCCGTGCTTTTTGTACTCGTGGATGATGAGGCCCTTGGCCGGCATGATGTCGAGCATGGCGTCGATCACCCGGTCGGGGACGAAGGGACGGAAGCGGGTCGGGCAGTTGTTGGGATAGCCGCGCTCGTACTGCGGCCAAAGCCCGTGCAGGACGAAATTGTAGCGGCGTCCGTCGCGGCGGTTGCATTGCAGTTCATTGCGACGATCGTTGTTTTCCGCGCAGTGCGTCGGGCTCCAGGACAACACCAGCGCGTAATAGTCGAACTGGCCTGCAACATCGCGCTGGCTGCTCGAGCCGCGGTTGTCGTAGCGGTCGTAGTCGCGGCTGCGCTGGGCGTCGGCGGGCGCCGATAGAAGAATGCCGAGGCTGCTGAGAACCGCAGCAAGGGCAAGAGTAAAGCGCAGCTTGGACATGGCAGTCGTTCCTTTGCGGGCATTTCCAGCCGATCCTGGCTCCTGGGCGGGCAGAGAGGGCGGGCGGCAGCATAGTCGAGGATTGTCGCGACGCAATCGCCAGACGTCGGCGCAATTGCAAAAGTGCTTCAATTCATAGAGATAAACATAAAGCCCCGGCAGGGCTGGCGCCGTGCCGGGGTTTCAAGTTTCTCCTCGCAGATGCCGTTCTATGTCCTGCGTTTGCGGCCGGTCACCATGGCGGCAACGAGGTTTTCGCCGTGCCGCATGCCGGTCAGCACGACGCCGCCGACGTGCAACGCGATCAGCACGAGCATGCCGTTGGCGATGACTTCATGCAGTTCCTCGACCCATTCCGCGTCCCAGTAGGTATCGAGGGTGAGCATATAGCCTGTCGCGCCAAGTCCCAGGATGCCGGCCAGCAGTGCGAGGATCATCGCCGCTCCGGCCGGGTTGTGGCCGAGATAGCGCTTTTCGCGTCCCGCCAGAATGTCGCGCAGGTAGGCGAGCACGGCGGTTGGACCTTTGACAAAGGACGTGAAGCGCGCGTGCCGGGTGCCGATGAAGCCCCACAGGATGCGGAAGGCGACGAGGCCGGCTGCCGTGTAGCCGGCAAGCTCGTGGAAGCGATCCCATTCGTCGCCGGAGATGAAGGCGGCGGCGAAGACGACGACCAGCGACCAGTGGAACACGCGCACGGCAATGTCCCAGACCGGGGTCGTGACCGGCGCATCTTCAGCGCCGGTCAGCGGGGTTTCGTTGGTCGTGGTGCCGGTCATGACTTGTCCTTCACGCGCACGACCTTGAGCGTCATCGGGTCGATGTAGATCTCGACGCGGCGGCCGTCCTTGTCGTGTGCATAGGCCTCATAGCAGCTATCTTCGACCTTCATGCGTGACACCTTGTAGCCGAGGGCGTCTGCGGCGGCGGTGGCCTCGTCCTTGGTGCGCCATTCGGCACTCGGCGCGCTGGTGCAGTTGTCGTCACTGGCGTTGGCCGGGAGAGTGGTGCCGGCGAGGGCAACGAGAGTCAGGGCGGCTGTTACGGATTTGATGATCGACATGGTCGGATGCTCCGTTTCTGGTTTTTCGACTGCGGCCCCGGGCAAGTTCCCCGTGGCCGGGTGGCTGGAGAGCCCACGCGAACATGGCGTGTTGCGATCTCTGCGGTGAACCTAACCGGCGCGTGCTGACAGGGGGCTGATCGGGCGTGTAATGTTGGCGACAGCCAAGCGTCAGCTGCTGGTAATGTTCGCCCTGCTAGTGTGGCTTGGCAGCGTTTTATCTGCGCTCCATTTGCGCGCGCGGCGACTTCCGTGCAGGCGTTCGTGCAAGCTGCAGGTCAAATGCGCCGTGCGCTGTCCCGTTCTTTTCAATTGAAGGCCGATGTTGGTCCACCGCCGCCATATGCTGCTCCTTGCCGCCGCGCTCGTTGCGGTTCCGGCCTGCGACGTTTTTGCCAAACGCGGGCGGGGCCGTGGAGGCGACGACGACGATCACGCCTGGTCCGACCACGAGGAGGCCGACAGGGCGCGACAGTCGGGGGAGATCCTGCCGCTCAACGAGATACTGGACGACGTGCAGAAGCAGTACCCTGGCGAGGTCGTCGGCGTGAAATTCGAGAAAGAGGACGGCGTCTGGGTCTACGAGTTCAAGATGGTGATGCCGGACGGCCGTTACGTGGAAATCTACGTCGATGCGAAAACAAAACAGATCATCAAGGTCGAGGGCAAGTGATGCGCATCCTTCTGGCTGAGGATGAGGCCGGCATTGCAGCGCGGGTCAAGCGTGCGCTGGAATCATCAGGTTATATCGTCGAACATTGCGCGGACGGCGAAGACGCCTGGTATCGCGGCGATAGCGAAAATTTCGATGCAGTCGTGCTCGATCTGGGACTGCCGCAGATGGATGGTCTGCAGATCCTGAAGAAGTGGCGCGCTGATGGCCGCGTGATGCCGGTCCTGATCCTGACGGCGCGCGGCAGCTGGAAGGAACGCGTCGAGGGGATCGACGCGGGCGCTGACGACTATTTGCCCAAGCCGTTCCAGATGGAGGAGCTGCAGGCGCGCTTGCGCGCACTGCTGCGTCGCAGTGCGGGAGATGCGCAGGCAACCATTACGGTCGGGGACGTGACGCTCGATACGCTGCAGATGCTGGTGTTCGTCGATGGCGCCCGGGTCGAACTCTCCGCGCTCGAGTACCGGCTGCTCAACTATCTCATGCACAAGCGCGGGCGGGTGATTTCGCAGCTGGAGCTGACGGAGCATGTCTACGGCGAGGATATCGAGCGCGAGAGCAACGCCATCGAAGTGCTGATCGCGCGGGTGCGCAAGAAGCTGGGAGCGGATCTGATCCGCACCCGGCGCGGCTATGGCTATACGATCGCAGCCGAGGAGCCGACGAAGATCCAATGACCGGCATGGGCAACTCCATTCGCTGGCGGCTGTTGGCGGCAGCGGCGCTGACGCTGGCGGTGGCGCTGATCACGGCGGGCTGGGGGCTGGCGGTGCTGTTCGAACGGCATGTGGAGCGCCGTGTGGTGTCGGAACTCGAAACCGACATCCGGCAGCTCATGGCAGGGCTTTCCGTCGATGCGGAGGGCAATCCGGTCTTTTCGCAAGAGCCGACCGACCAGCGCTACGCCCAGACGTTCAGCGGCAAGTATTGGCAGGCGGAAGTCGGCGATGTGGTGGTTCGCAAGTCGCGCTCGTTGTGGGACGAGGATCTGGCGCTGCCCGAAAGTCTGCCTGGTATCGGAGAGATGCACCAGCACAGGATCGCCGGGCCGCGCGGACGCCCCTTGATGGTGGTGGAGCGCCGTTTCTCGGTGGAGCGGTCGGGAAAAAAACATGCGTTTTGCCTGGCGGCTGCCGTCGACAGCAGTGAAGTGCGGGCGGCCGTGGCGGGGTTCCGCACGGATCTGGCCTGGGCCCTGCTGTTTCTCGGCGTGCTGCTCCTGGCGGCGTTCTCGACCGCCGTGCATGTGGGGCTGGAGCCGCTGAGCCGACTGCGCGCGGCCCTGGCCAGTCTGCACGCGGGCGACGAGCGGCGGCTGGAGGGACAGTTTCCGCAAGAGCTGTCCCCGTTGGTCGACGACCTCAACAGCGTGCTCGAACAAAGGGCGAAAGCGGCGCACTACGCCAAGACGCGTGCCGCTGATCTGGCGCATGGCCTGAAGACACCGCTGACGGCGATCGAGGTGGTGGCGGATGAATTGCGCAGCAAGGGAGAACAGGCACTTGGCAGCGAGCTTTCCGAATATGTGGAGAGTATGCAGCGAACCGTCGAACGGGAGTTGGCCCTGGCGCGCAGCGCTGTTGCCGTGCAGCCGGGCAAGCCCGTGAAGCTCCTGCCTGTCGTGGAGGGCCTCGTACGCAGCCTGCGCCGTCTGTCCAATGGCAAGGTCATAGACTGGGAGGTGGCCATCGATCCGGGGCTCGCGGTCGTCGCCGATGATGCAATGCTGACCGAGGTGATGGGTAATCTGCTCGATAACGCGCGCAAGTGGGCAAAGTCGCGGGTCCGGGTCAGGGCGCGCATGGCTCACGGGTCGGTGGAGATCGCTGTCGACGACGATGGTCCCGGTGTGGCGGCGGGGGTGCGGGAAGAAATCCTGGGACGCGGGAAACGCCTCGACGAGAGTATGCCGGGCACCGGGTTCGGACTGGCCATCGTGAGCGACATGCTGGAGCAGGTGGGCGGTCAGATCGCGCTGGAGGGTGCCAGTCTCGGCGGTCTGGGCGTGCGCGTGGTGCTGCCAGGGCGGGGATGAACAGGCGTGGCCGCGAGCCGGATATCGGGCCGGCACGCAGCCAGCGTCGTCAGGTTCGGGCAAGGGCGGCGAGGATGCGCGCCCAACTGCGTGCGCCTTTCTTGAAGCTCGTCAGATTGTATTTCTCGTTGGGTGAGTGGATCTTGTCGTCCTCGACGCCGAAGCCGACCATCAGGCTGTCCATGCCGAGGGCGTCCTTGAACGAGGTGACGATCGGGATCGAGGCGCCGCAGCCCATCAGCACGGTGGGTCTGTTCCATTCTTCTTCCAGTGCCCGGGCTGCAACCTTCATCTGCGGCATGGCGGTGTCGAAGCCGATGGCCGGCGAGCCGTGCGTGCGGATGAAGTCGACCT
>CAZDNY010000193.1:0-6423 GCA_964506885.1 uncultured Hyphomicrobiaceae bacterium
GGCAGCCGGATCGCGGCCGGTGCGGTGATCGGCTATCGCGTGCACATCGGGCGCGAATGCTACGTCGGCGCGGGGGCGACGCTGGCACATACGCTGGTCGGCGACAGGGTCATTATCCATGCCGGCGCACGGATCGGGCAGGACGGGTTCGGCTTCGCGATGGGACCGCAAGGACACCTGAAGGTGCCGCAGATCGGCCGCGTGGTGATCCAGGACGACGTCGAGATCGGTGCCAATACAACTATCGACCGGGGAGCCCTTAAGGATACCGTCATCGGCGAGGGCACCAAAATTGATAATCTCGTACAAATCGGGCACAACGTGATCGTGGGGCGGCATTGTGTCATCGTCGCCCATACCGGAATTTCAGGTTCGACCGAACTTGGCGACTACGTTGTGATGGGTGGCCAGTCGGGAACTGTCGGCCACATCAAGATCGGGACGGGTGCGCAAGTCGCTGGCGCCTCGCATCCCAAGGACGATGTTCCCGCCGGCGCCCGCTACGGCGGCACGCCCGCCAAGCCCCTGAAGATGTGGGCGCGCGAGTTGGCGGCCGTGTCGCGTCTTGCAGAGCGTGGCGGCAAGGGTAGTGCGGACGACGGCAGCCGGAAGGGCAGCGGCGACGCAGAAGATTGATTGGAATGTGACACGTCTGCACCCGCACCGGCCTCGGTTGGCGCATGGGTGCTGCGGGACGAATGGAAGAGAAGACCGATGAACGACGCATCCGACAAGCCGCAGCTGGGCACTGCCGATATCATGCGCGTGCTGCAACTGCTGCCGCACCGCTTCCCCATGCTGCTGGTCGACCGCATCTATGACATGAACGGCGACGAGAGCTGTGTCGGCGTCAAGAACGTCACCATCAATGAGCCGTTCTTCAATGGGCACTTTCCGCAGTTCCCGGTGATGCCGGGCGTGCTGATCATCGAAGGGTTGGCGCAGACGGCGGGGGCGCTGTGCGTTTCGAGCCTGAAAGAGGACTACCACGCCGAGCTCGTTTATTTCATGGGGATCGACAAGGCGAAATTCCGCCGCCCCGTAGTGCCGGGTGACCAGATCCATTACCATGTGCGCAAGGTGCGCAACCGCGGTCGAGTCTGGAAGTTCTTCGGCGAGGCCAAGGTCGACGGGCAGGTTGCGGCCGAAGCCGAGGTGAGCGCGATGCTCGCCGACACGGCCGAAGCACGGGCCTTCGCGAGCAAGCATGGCTGAACAGACAATTCATCCGACCGCCATCGTCGAGCCGGGGGCGCAGCTCGGCGCGGGGGTCCGGATCGGTCCTTTCTCGATGGTCGGGGCCAACGCCGTTCTGGGGGACGGCGTGGAACTCATTTCGCATGCGGTGGTTGCGGGCCATACGACGGTGGGGGCCGGCACGCGCATCTTTCCGTTCGCTTCGATCGGCCATCAGCCGCAGGACCTGAAGTTCAAGGGCGAGGTGACAACGCTCACGATCGGCGCCAATTGCCTCATCCGTGAAGGTGTCACGATGAACCCCGGCACCGAGGGAGGCGGCTCCAAGACAGTCGTCGGCGACAGTTGCGCGTTTCTCGCCAACTCCCATGTCGGTCACGACTGTATCGTCGGCAACAACGTGATCTTTTCCAACAACGTCATGCTGGCTGGTCACTGCAACGTCGGCGACTTCGCCATCATTGGCGGTGGCGCCGCCGTCATCCAGTTCGCCCGGGTTGGTGCGCACTCGTTCCTGGGCGGCATGTCGGGCCTGGAAAACGATCTCATTCCCTATGGCATGGCGCTGGGCAACCGGGCGCATCTGTCAGGCCTCAATATCGTCGGCCTGCAGCGGCGCGGTTTTTCCCGCACCGACATCCATGACCTGCGGCGCGCCTACCGGCTCCTGTTCGCGGCGGAAGGCACGCTGATGGAACGCGTCGACGACGTGGCGGACGAATTCAAGGATCACCCCATCGTCGTCGAGATCGTCGCGTTCATCCGCGCTGGCGGCAAGCGCTCGCTGTGCACGCCGCGCGGCACCGGCGACAGCTGAGGTCCTGGCGCCATGATGGGCGGCCGTCGCATCGGAATCCTGGCCGGCGGCGGGACATTGCCGCGCGAGATCGCCGACAGCGTCGCCGCACGCGGCATTCCATTGCACATCGTTGCACTGGACAGCGAGGCCGACGCCGATTTCGGCCCCTATCCCGTGACGCGCGTCAACTGGGGCCAGATCGGCCGGATGGTCGAAACGTTCAAGGAAACCGGCTGTAGCGATCTCGTCATCATCGGATCGGTGACGCGACCCGATCTTGGAACCATCAAGCCCGACATGGGGTTCGTGCGGGCGCTGGGTACTGTTGCGGGACTGGTGCTGGCGGGCGGTGACGACAGCGTTCTGCGTGGTGTCATCCGGTTTTTCGAAGGGCACGGCTTCCGGGTTGTCGGTCCTGCGGAAATCGCACCGGAACTGGTGATCGGAGCAGGCCCCTTTGTACCTGGGCTTTCGCAGAGCGCGCCCATTGCGGACGATGCTGCGCGTGGCTTTGCCATCATCCAAACCCTGGGACGTTTCGATATCGGCCAGGCTGCCGTGGTGAACGGCGGCCGGCTGGAGGCGCTCGAGGCTGCTGAAGGCACCGACCGCATGCTGGAGCGGCTGACCATGCAGCGGCGGGCTGACGGTCGATCTGGGGCAACAGCCGCCGGTGTCCTCGTGAAGCGGACAAAGCCGGCGCAGGACCATCGCATCGACCTTCCGGTGATCGGGCCGCAGACGGTGACGCGCGCGGTCGAATGCGGTCTTGCCGGTGTCGCCGTGGAGGCCGGACGCGTCCTTGCCGCCCAGCGTGAGGAACTGCTGGCCAGGGCGCAGGCGAGCCGGCTTGCGATCGAGGGTGTCGCAATTGCGCAGGGAGAGGCTCTACCGGGAACGCGCGAGGGGACACGGACATCGTGGACGTGGCGTGTCCTGCACGGGCTCAAGGCGCGTCGGTCCGCCCGGCACCTGGAGATCAAGCCGCTGGGGCGGCAGACCGTCGCCGCACGTGCTTTGCGTGACGTGAAGACCGGGCTCGACGTGATGGCGGCGCTGCAGCCGATGGGAGGAACGCGGGCGGTGGTTGTCGTGCGCGGGCATGTCCTGGCGGTGGAAACGGGAGAAGGCGTTGCGCGGGCGCTTGCCCGGGGGGCGGGCTTGCGTCAATGGGGCGACAAGCGGCTGCGTCGGCGCGCAGGGGTGGTGGTGATCGATGCGGGGCGCGATTGTGCGCCGGACCTGATCGAAAGCGTGGCACGGGGGCGCTTCGCAGGGATGGTGGTCAAGCTCCGGCGGTTCACGGCGGGCGTTCCGGGAGATACCATCGCTGCGGCTGACAGGGCGGGTGTATTCATCGCCGGCATCGGCGGGGATGTGAAGGACGGGGATGGCTGACACCGACCACATCGACGGCGTGCCAGCCGATCACCTGATCGGCCGCGAAGCGGTCGTGTCGGCAGGCCCGCGGCGCGTCTTCAAACTGTTCCTCGTGGCGGGTGAGCATTCCGGCGATGCGCTGGGTTCGAAGCTGATGGCGGCGCTCAACGCGCAGGCACGCGGGCGCGTGCGGTATTTCGGCGTCGGCGGAGAGGGGATGGAGGCCGAAGGGCTGTCCTCGCTGTTCCCGCTCGACGAGGTCGCCGTAATGGGGCCGATGTCGATCCTGCCGCGCCTGCCGCGGATCGTGAAGCGCGTCTACCATGCGGTCGATGCCGCGGTGGCGGCCGAACCCGACTGTGTCGTCATCATCGACAGCCCCGAGTTCACGCATCCGATCGCCAAGCGCATTCGCAAGCGCTGCCCCGATATCCCGATCATGGACTACGTCAGCCCCAGTGTGTGGGCGTGGCGGCCGGGCAGGGCAAAACGCATGTGTGCTTATGTCGATCATGTGATGGCGCTGTTGCCGTTCGAGCCTGCGGCACATGAGCGGCTCGGGGGACCGCCGTGCACCTATGTCGGCCATCCGATGATCGAGCGCTATGACTGGATCAAGGCGCAGGACGGCGCAGCGCTGGCGACGCGGCTCGGGCTTTCGGGCCAGCGGCCGGTCGTCGTGGTGCTGCCGGGCAGCCGTTCTTCGGAAGTGGGCCGCATGATGGAACCGTTCGGTGCGGCGCTCGGGCTTTTGCGGGAGCGCGGGTTCGATTTCGACGTGGTTCTGCCGGTGGTGGAGAGCGTGCGGCCGCTCGTCGAGGCAGGCATCACGACGTGGCCGATCAGGCCGCATCTGGTTTCAGGGGATGCAGACAAGTTCGCGGCCTTCCGGGCGGCGACGGCGGCGCTGGCGGCCTCGGGCACTGTGACGCTCGAACTTGGCCTTGCCGGGACGCCGATGGTTGTCGCCTACAAGGTCGATGCGGTTGCCGCGAGGCTTCGGTTCTTATTGAAGGTGCACTCGGTGGTACTCGCCAACCTGGTGCTGGGCGAAAACGTGTTTCCAGAATACCTGCAGGAGGACTGCACGCCTGAACGGCTGGCCGATGCGCTCGCGGCGCTGCTTTGCGAAACGCCCGAGCGGGCCGCGCAGGTCGCCGCGCTGGCGCGTATCCCTGACCGGCTGTTGCTCGATCACGGCAGCCCAAGCGATGCCGCGGCGGAAATCGTGCTGCGGTATGCGCAGGTGGGGCGCGGCTAGATCGTGACGCAGCCTCTCGATTGGATGGCCCTGCCGCGATAGCATGCTGCGTATGGCAACGGCGCGAGGCTCGCATGTCATGAAGGCGATGGTTCTGGAGCAGGTCGGGCAACCGCTCGTACTTGTCGAGCGCGAGACGCCACGTCCGGCGACAGGTCAGGTGCTGGTCGAGATCTGTGCGTGTGCGGTGTGCCGGACCGATCTGCACGTCGTCGACGGTGATCTGCCAAACCCGAAACCGTACATCATCCCGGGCCACGAAATCGTCGGGCGTGTGGTGGCGATGGGAACAGGCGTCGGCGGGTTCCAGTTGGGCCAGCGCGTCGGGATCCCTTGGCTCGGGCACACGTGCGGGCACTGCAGCTACTGTATGAGCGAGCGCGAGAACCTTTGCGATGCGCCGGGCTTTACGGGCTATCAGATCGACGGGGGATTTGCGACGCATACGGTGGCGGATGCGCGCTACTGCTTTCCCATTCCCGAGGCTTACGACGATGTGCATGCCGCACCGCTGTTGTGTGCCGGGCTGATCGGGCACCGGGCGCTGAAGGCGGCGGGCACTGCGCAACGGCTGGGTATCTACGGCTTCGGAGCGGCCGCGCATATCGTTGCGCAAGTCGCACGGCATCAGGGCCGGCGGGTGTTCGCGTTCACGCGCCCCGGCGATACACAAGCGCAGGACTTCGCACGCTCTCTGGGTTGTGCTTGGGCTGGCAGTTCGCAGGAGCCGGCGCCCGAACCGTTGGAGGCTGCGATCATCTTCGCACCGGTCGGTCCGCTGGTGCCGCTGGCGCTCAAGTCTCTCGCCAAGGGCGGCACGCTCGTGCTTGGCGGTATTCACATGTCGCCTATCCCGGAGATGCCCTATGCGCTGCTGTGGGGGGAGCGCGTGATCCGCTCGGTGGCGAACCTGACGCGGCAGGATGGAATCGAATTCATGGATCTGGCAGCGCGGGTGCCGCTTCAGATCAGCGTGGAGACGTTTGCGCTCGAGCAAGCCAACGTGGCGCTCGAGCGGCTGCGCGCTGGGCAGCTCTCAGGTGCGGCGGTGCTCGTGCCGTAGGCGCGCTTGGTGGCGGGCAAACGAAAAGGGCCGGATGGGTTTCCGGCCCCTGCTAATTTTTTCCTGTGCTGAGCGGACGGGCCTATGTTGATCAGCCGCGCTGGTCCATCGGCACGAAGTCGCGCTGGGCGGCGCCGATGTAGAGCTGGCGGGGACGGCCGATGCGCTGCTCGGGGTCTTCGATCATCTCCTTCCACTGGGCGATCCAGCCGACGGTACGGGCGACGGCGAACAGCACGGTGAACATGGAGACGGGGAAGCCCATCGCACGCAGCGTGATGCCGGAATAGAAGTCGATGTTGGGATAAAGCTTCTTTTCGACGAAGTACTCGTCCTGCAGCGCGATGCGCTCCAGTTCCATCGCCACCTTCAAGAGCGGCTCGTCGTGGACGCCCAGTGCGTCGAGCACCTCGTGGCAGGTCTTCTGCATCACCTTCGCGCGCGGATCGTAGTTCTTGTAGACGCGATGGCCGAAGCCCATCAGGCGGAAGCCAGAGCTCTTGTCCTTGGCCATCTTGATGTACTCGGGGATGCGGTCGACGGAGCCGATTTCCTGCAGCATGTTGAGGGCTGCTTCGTTGGCGCCGCCGTGGGCGGGACCCCACAGACAGGCAACGCCGGCGGCGATGCAGGCGAACGGGTTGGCACCTGAAGAACCGGCCAAACGCACTGTGGAGGTGGATGCGTTCTGCTCATGGTCGGCGTGCAGGATGAAGATCTTGT
>CAZDNY010000194.1:0-6419 GCA_964506885.1 uncultured Hyphomicrobiaceae bacterium
GAGACCATGAATCTGATGAACGCGCAGCGGTTCGCGCTGATGAGGCCGGGCGCGATCCTGGTGAATACCGCGCGCGGCAACCTGATCGACGAGGACGCGCTGATCGAAGCCTTGAAGAGCGGGCAGTTGTTCGCCGCGGGCCTGGACGTGTTCAAGACAGAACCCGGCGGCAATCCGGAGCTGGCCAAGCTCGACAACGTTTTCCTGCTGCCGCACATCGGCTCGGCGACTCGCGAAACGCGCGACGCCATGGGTTTTCGCGCGCTCGACAACCTCGATGCGTTCTTCGCCGGCAAGGACCCACGCGACCGGCTCGTCTAGAACATGTTCAGTTGAAGTGTCAGCGCTCAGGCGGCGCGCGATTGCGAACGGCATGAGGGGCAGCCGCCTTCGATGTAGCCGCCGCCCTCGTCCGCACTGGCAGCCGCCACCGGCGACCCGCACGCATGGCAGAGCGCGTAGGCCGACTGAGACAGACCGTGGCCGACCGCGACGCGCTCGTCGAAGACGTAGCAGTCCCCGCGCCACAGGCTCATCGCTTCGGGCACCTCTTCCAAATACTTCAGAATGCCGCCCTTGAGGTGAAAGACCTGCTCGACGCCCAGCGACTTCACATATGCGGTCGCCTTCTCGCAGCGGATACCACCCGTGCAGAACATGGCGACGCGCCTGGGCTTCGCTCCTGCCTGCCTCGCCAGCCGCTGCTTCACCCATGCGGGGAACTCGCGGAACGAGCGGGTGCCGGGGTCTTCGGCGCCTTCGAACGTGCCGATGCCGAACTCGTAGGCATTGCGCGTATCGATCAGCAGCGTATCGGGATCGGCAATAAGCGCGTTCCAGTCCTTCGGCGCTACATAGGTCCCGACCACCTCGAGCGGATCGATGCCGTCGACCCCCATGGTCACGATCTCTCTCTTCAGCCGCACCTTGAGCCGGCCGAAGGGCATCTGGCGCGCGGTCGAGAACTTGACGTCGATGCCAGCGAGTTCGGGGATCGCGCGAATCGCAGCCAGCACGCGATCCAAGCCATCGCGCCGGCCGGCAATGGTGCCGTTGATGCCCTCGGCGGCGAGCAAGAGCGTGCCCTTCACGCCGGCGGCCCCGGCCAACTCCAGGAGCCGGGCGCGATGGTCGGCGAATCCCGGCCAGCGGGCGAAGCGATAAAGCGCGGCCACAGAAATTTTTTGATCAACGTCCATCATGCCCACGGATTAGCTGCAAGGCCCGGCGGCTGCAAGCCCGTGTTTGGTGCGCGTGCCGTCCCGGGTCCCCCAAAGTGGGCTTGGCGGACGGTCGCGACGGGGTGCGCTCGCCTTGCAGACTTCCCCCACCGGCGCTGCGCACTTGTGGAAAGCTTCTTCTGGATCGCCTCCCCTGCCCCCTCGACATGTGACTTTCGTGCCTCATTCACACTTACGAGAAGTCCCAGCCCTTGACCCATCTTTGCAGGAGACCCGAATCGCATAATCGTCCGAAAGCGTTGCAGATCACTGCAGTCCAATCAGGAGAACAGGACAATGGCAGCAGCGAAGAAAGCTCCGGCGAAGAAGGCAGCTCCGGCGAAGAAGGCCGCAGCGAAGAAGCCGGCAGCGAAGAAGAAGAAGTAAGCTTCGTTTTCGTGTCATTCGGCACTGGCCCTCCAGATGCCGAGGCGATCGGGCACCCCTTGTGGGTGCCCGAAGTGCTTTTTGCGACTGGAAACCATCTTTCCCCTCCGTGGCGGCAGGCCTTTGCCACCCCTTCGGGTGGCCCGGACAACGCGTGGTCCTTGCCGCTGCTATCTGCTATTGCGGGCAGCGAAAAAACACGGCAAACGCTTGCCTCACATTGCCCATCGCGCACAACGCCAAGACGGAGATCAACGCATGAGCCGCGCCGACACCCAGGCCCTGATCCAGCGCTACTACGATGCCTTCAACCGTGGCGACAGCGACGGCATGCTGGCGTGCCTCACCGACGACGTGATCCACGACGTCAACCAGGGCGAGCGGCGCCAGGGATTGGACAAGTTCAAGGCGTTCAACGCACGCATGGACCATCACTACAAGGAACGGCTGGAAGGCATCGCCATCATGGTGAACGAGGACGGCAGCCGCGCGGCCGCGGAATTCAACGTGCACGGGACCTATCTCAACACCGACGCCGGGCTGCCCGAGGCCAAGGGCCAGACGTATGTGCTGCCGGCGGGCACGTTCTTTGCCATCCGTGACGGCAAAATCGCGCGCGTGACCACCTACTACAACCTGACCGACTGGATTGCACAGGTTGCCGGCTGAACGCAGCGCAGCCGACCGACAGCAGCGAGGACACCGCCCATGCTCGTGACGATGCTCAAGTGCAAGCTGCATCGCGCTTGCGTGACGGAATGCGACCTTCACTACGAAGGCTCGATCTCGATCGACCCCAAGCTGATCGAGGCCGCGGGACTGCTTATCAACGAGCGTGTCGAGATCTACAACATCGACAACGGCGAGCGCTTTGCCACCTATGTGATCGAAGGCGAAAAGGGTTCCGGCGTCATCGGCCTCAACGGCGCGGCCGCGCGCAAGGCGTGCGTGGGCGACAAGCTGATCATCTGTGCGTATGCGCAGATGAGCGTCGATGAGGCAAAGGCCTTCGAGCCCAAGGTCGTCCTTCTGGGCAAGAAGAACAAAATCGAGAAGGGCAAGCCATGACACTCGAGGTGACCTCGCTGACGGGCGACGCCATCCAGGCGGTGCTGCCCGATCTGGCGCGTCTGCGCATGATCGTGTTCCGCGACTGGCCCTACCTCTATGACGGCTCGCTTTCCTACGAGGAAGAGTATCTGGCGACGTTCGCGGCGGCGCCCGGGGCGGTGTGCGTCATCGCGCGCGACGGGGACACGATCGTCGGTGCGTCGACCGGCCTGCCGATGATCCATGCGGACGACGAGTTCAAGGGACCGTTCGCCGTTGCGGGCTATGACATTGCCGAGGTGTTCTACTGCGGTGAGAGCGTGCTCTTGTCCTCGCATCGCGGCGGCGGCGTTGGCCATGCCTTCTTCGATCACCGCGAGGCCCAGGCACGGCGGCTCGGCGGCTTCAAGTATTCCACGTTCTGCCGCGTCGTGCGTCCCGACGACCACCCCTTGAAGCCCAAGGACTACCGGCCGCTCGACGCGTTCTGGACCAAGCGCGGCTATGCGCCGGTTCCTGGCCTTGTCGCGCACTACGACTGGAAGGATATCGACCAGGCAGAGGAGACAACGAAGGAACTGCAGTTCTGGCTGAGGGAACTTTGAGCGCCATGAAGGATACCGTGACGCTGGCCGGTGCCCAGTACCCCATCGACGCCGTGGAGAGCCTGGATGCCTGGAAGGACAAGATCGCCGGTTGGGTGAAGGAAGGTGCGCAAACGGGCGCTGAGCTTCTGGTCTTCCCCGAATACGGCGCCATCGAACAGGCGCACGCGCTCGGGCCCCAGGTCTATGGCGATCTCGACGCGACGCTGTCGGCGATCGCGGAGCTGGCCGACGAGCGCGTTGCGTTTCATGCCGAGCTGGCCCAGCGCCATAGCGTGCACATCCTGGTGGGCAGCGGGCCCAAGCAGCGCGCCGACGGTCGCTTCGTCAATGCCGCCCAACTGGTGACGCCGAACGGCTCGGTGGGCGAACAGCACAAGCTGATCCTGACGCCTTTCGAGCGCAACTGGAACATGGTTGCGGGGGATGAGATCGTCGTGTTCGAGACGCGGATCGGCCGGATCGCATCGGCCATCTGCTACGACAGCGAGTTCCCCTATCTGGCCCGGGCGATGGCGCGCGCGGGAGCTGAAATCCTGCTGGTGCCGCAATGCACCGAGCGCATCTCGGGCCATCACCGGGTCCGGACCGGCGCGATGGCCCGGGCGCTGGAAAACCAGATCGTGTCTGTCACCAGCCCGACGATCGGCGATGCGCCGTGGTCGGCGGCGGTCGACTTCAACACGGGCGCGGCGGGCATCTTCGTGCCGGCCGAATTCGGCGTATCCGACAACGGTGTGCTTGCCGAGGGAGGGGTCAACACGCCGGGCTGGGTTTCGGCGACCGTCAATCTGCATCACCTGCGCAAGCTGCGGCACGGTGGCGAGATGCGCAACTTCACCGACTGGCTGGAGCAGCCGGGAGCACCCGAGGCAGATGCGCGCGCGCGCGTAACCGTGACATCTCTCGCGTAAGGCACGGCCGCTCACTCAGCGGCTCTCTTGGCATGAATAGGCCCATCCTTCAGGATGGGCCTTTTCGTTGCGGTACTGGCGCTGGCCGCTACTTGGACAGACGCAGGTCCGACAGGGTCTTGCCGATAGAGCGGAACGCGTCGACGAGCTCGTTGGCCGTGGTTGCATTATAGGCATAAGGCGGCTTGGAAGCGCACTGCCGCAGCAGTTCCTTGGTCGGCTCGTCATCGACACCGAACGAGACCGTGTAGATCTCGATGTCCTGCGCCTTGGCGATCTCGCATGCCTTGATCATGCGGGCATTGATATGATCTCGGAAACCCTGATACGTCGCCGGGGCGATGCGGCCATCCCAGATGTAGGAGTAGGTCGACCATTCCGAACCGATCGAGTCGTCGAGCGACGGATTGAGATTGTTGACGCCGTCGGTCATGACCACCATCACCTTCTTGACCTCGGGATCGTCGGAGCCCTGGGTGAAAGGTGCGCCGGGCGACAAGACGCGCATACCCCAGGCGATGCCCTCGGCCGTGTTGGTGCCGGAGCCGTTCCAGTGGCTCAGCGTGTCGATGCGATCGATGACGCTGCTCTTCGTTTCTGTCAGCGGCAACAGCGGATCGGGGCAACCCTTGTTGGGGCCAAGCGTATCGGGGCCGGTCTCGTCAACGAGCACGACGCCGGCGCCGGCCGGAAACTTGAACAGGTTGCGCCCGCCCCAGCCGAGCCAGGCATCGTTGAACTTGGGCGCAGCGGCATCGCGCAGATCGAGCCGGTCGGGGATGTAGTCATTGACCGTGTCCCAGCTGTATCCCTTCGCATCGATCGCGGTCTGATCCGTCGTGTCGGGCCAGAACCACGGCACAAACAGGGTTTCGGCATCGGCAACGGTCGGCGCCTCGTCGGATACGTCGCGATCATTCCAGACATCGCGTGTCATCACGCAACCCTTCCAGGCAACACCGAGCTGATTGAACAGATCGAAAAAGTTGACCTTGGGATTGTAGAAATGGCAGTTGGGATAGAAATTGTAGCCGGGCGGCACGTCGGAAGCCGTGGCCGCATGCGCGTCGGCAATACCGACCAGTGACTTGACGGCCCCGGCAAACGTCTTAAGCGGATCGCTCAGCCAGCCGTATGTGCCCGAGCCGGGGCCACCGCCGCCGCCACCGCCCGGCGTATAGACGCAACCCGGTTCGTAGCCGGCCCAGTGCCAGCTGAGCCCCTTGCCCGAAAGCTGGGAGTCGCCGTTGACGTCCATCCAGCCCATCTGCTCGGCACCGTTGCCGATATTGACCGCACCCGCATAGGGTACGACTGCCATCTTGAGCTTGCTCGAGCTTCCCGACGTGCCGTAGAGCGCTTCCACGAGATCCTTGGCGCCCTGCTTGAGGTCGCCCATTGTACCCGCCATCGATCCGGTCACGTCGAGGACGAGTGCCACTTCCATGTCGCCCGAGCCGTAAATGGACTCAGATGAGACGGCGACATTCATCTTCGGGATACCGATCACGGAGGCGAACGGCGTTGGCACCTCGGCGGTGAGTTCGACCTTGAAGCCGTCGTCTGTGGGGGTCGCCTTGACGGTCTTCAACTCCACCTGGAGCATGTCTTTGGCATTGGCCTTGGCGAAGGCCTCCGCCGCAGCCTTGGCGGTCTGCTGTGTGCCACCACCCGTGACGCGCGCGGCCAGCGCCGCTGCATCGGCCGCGGCCTGCATCTGGGAGCGAACGGAGGTCACGCGCGTATAGTCGATTGCGTAGCCCACACACGCAAACAGCGGCACGATCAGAAGCGCCGTCAAAGTCTTGATGCTGCCCGCCTGGCAATTACCAAAACGAGCGTGATGGCCCGAAGTGCCTGCCGTTGGCGCATGATCCTGTCGCAGACGGTCGATCATTCTCGGTTCTCCAAACATTTGAGAACCAATTGAACGTAAACGTCATAACGTCGACCTAAAAAAGCTGGTTAATTTGGATTTGCTCCGCCTGTTTCCAAGGCTAAAGCCGAGCTTGTGGGCGCAATAGTTATCAGACTGATGATTGACGTCTCAGACCGGAAACGGGTTTTGGACTTGTTTTTATGATCGCACGTTGCCGGCTCAAGTACGCACGGCGTCGGCTCCGCGGCAAGCTTCGAGCGGGCTAATCCAAGGCATACGTGATCGTCACGCGCGCGGTGAATTCCTGGGCGCCTTCGGCGATCGGCACGCTTGCAGCCATCTGCGAACGCGCCAGCATCGGACC
>CAZDNY010000195.1:0-6394 GCA_964506885.1 uncultured Hyphomicrobiaceae bacterium
CCGACCGGTTCGGAGATGATCTGGTCGATGACCGACAGGCCGAAGAGGGCCTGGGCGGTGATCTTCATCGCCGTTGCGGCCTCCTCCTTCTTGTTGCTGTCGCGCCAGATGATCGATGCGGCGCCCTCGGGTGAGATCACCGAATAGATGGCGTGCTCTAGCATCAGAATCGTGTTCGCGGTGGCGATGGCGACGGCGCCGCCGGAGCCACCCTCGCCGATAAT
Organism: uncultured Hyphomicrobiaceae bacterium; assembly: GCA_964506885.1. Taxonomy (GTDB): domain Bacteria; phylum Pseudomonadota; class Alphaproteobacteria; order Rhizobiales; family Hyphomicrobiaceae; genus JAEUMD01. The sequence goes on from CAZDNY010000195.1 coordinate 225, forward strand.
CACCGAGACGATCGGGACGCCGATGCGCAGGCAGCAGTCGGTGGAGCGCGCGATGGCCTCGGCCTGGCCGCGTTCTTCGGCAGCGACGCCGGGATAGGCACCGGCCGTATCGACCAGCGTGATCACGGGCAAGCCGAATTTATCCGCCATCTCCATCAGACGTACGGCCTTGCGATAGCCCTCCGGGTTGGCCATGCCGAAATTGTGCTTGATGCGGCTTTGGGTGTCGGAGCCCTTCTCGTTGCCCAGTACCATCACCGAGCGGCCGCGGAAGGTGCCGAGCCCGCCGACGATGGCCGCGTCCTCGCCGAAATAGCGGTCACCCGCCAACGGGGTGAAATCGTCGATCAGCGCGTTGATGTAGTCGAGACAGTGGGGGCGTTCTGGGTGTCTGGCGACAAGCGTCTTCTGCCACGGCGTCAGCTTGGCGTACATGTCGACGAGAAGGTCGTTGACCTTGCCCTCCAGGGTCTCGATCTCGGCAGCAATCGACACGCCGCCCTCCTCGGAAGCCATGGCCTTGAGCTCGTTGATCTTGGCCTCGAGTTCGGCAATCGGCTTCTCGAAGTCGAGATAGAAGCGTACGGGGACGTTCTTTTCCAAAGACGAGCCTTTCTCACTTCGCCGGGCGTGTGCGGTTTGGGCGCCCTCAGGTCCGGCGCGACGCTGCCTGCCTCGCCGGGTGCCATGGCCATCGGCAGAGCAATAACCTTGATCGGGGCGGAGATCACTCTTTGGGGGAGAAAAAGTCAAGGCGACGATCGCCGCGGTGTGAACAGGGCGAGATGGGCATGGAATTAGGCGATCAACTGCCGGAGGGCGGCTTCGGACGGGCCAAGGGGTGGTGTTCGTTGACGAGGCGCTTGAGGCGCTCCTGCAGGACGTGTGTGTAGATTTCGGTGGTCGAGATGTCGGCGTGCCCCAAGAGCTGCTGGACGGCGCGCAGGTCGGCGCCGCGGTCGAGCAGATGGCTGGCAAAAGCGTGGCGCAGGACGTGCGGACTGACACGGGCAGGGTCGAGTCCCGCCTCCAAGCTCAAGTCCTTGAGATCTTGTGCGAATCTCTGGCGGGTCAGGTGCCCCTCGGCGCTCTGGGAGGGGAACAGCCACTTCGACGATATGGCGCGCGACAGGCCTTCGCCGCCGGTTTCGGCCAGGTCGAGGTAGGCATCCAGGGCCTGGCGCGCGGGCGCTGAAAGCGGGACAAGACGCTCGCGCCCGCCTTTTCCACGGATGACCAGCATACGCCGGTCTCCGGCCAGAACGCTTCTGGGCAGGCTGACCAGTTCGGATACGCGCATACCGGTGGCGTAGAGCATTTCGATCAGGCAGTAGAAACGCACGGTGCGCAGGCGTTCGCGGCCGCTGGTGCCGTCGATGCGGGCCTTGGCCGCGGCGATCAGGCGGTCGACCTCGGTGACCGAGAGCGTCTTGGGCAGTGCGCGGGCGCGCTTGGGGCCTGCGACGGTGGCGCTGGGGTCCTCGTCGACGACGGCTTCGGCGGTCAGGAACTTGTAGAGTTGGCGGACGGAGGACAACTTGCGCGCGCGCGATGTCGGCGCCAGCCCGGCCTCGGCGAGGGCCTGGACATAGGCTTCGATGTCGGACGGCGTGGCGGCGGCGATGCGGCGGGCGCGCTGCATCTCGAGGAAGCCCGTAAACTCGGCAAGGTCGCGGCGGTACGCCTCAATGGTGTTGGCGGCAGCGCCGCGCTCGACCGCCATCATCTCGAGAAAGTCTTCGATGTGGGTGGCGTCCGCGTTGGCCATGGTCCGCTCTCTACCGCGCGGCGCTAGTTCGTGACGACGCGTGGCCAGCCGGCCAGAAGCGCTTCGAAACCCAGGCGGCGCGCGTCGGGTTCGAGGCCGGCCCGCATGAGAGCGCGGATGGCGTCGCCGAGCGCAATCATGTGCGCGCCCGCGGCACCATCGGGGCCGAGCGTCTGCATGGCCAGCAGCACGGTTCGGGCGAACTCGCGCTTCTTGGCGGCGTCCTGCAATTGGCTGAGCACGCCGGTCTGAGGCAGATGGCCTGTGGTCGGCTGTGGCGTGCGGCTTGCGGCCTCCCACAACGGGATCGGCACGTTGTATTGCAGCGCATCGAGGACGGTGGCGAGCCGGTGCAGATGCTCGCTGGAAAAGCGGCCCATCAAAGCCAGCCGCTCCAGTTCGGCGAGGCTGTCGCCGCGGCGTCCGGGGAAATTGGGATCGGCGATGTCGATCAGCGCCAGCCAGTGTCCCAGGCTCTGGCCGCGGCCGGTGTCAATCGAAGCAGCGAACTTCGTCCACATACGTGCGCGCTCATAATTGGCGGCGGCAAGGTTGGCTTCGATTGCGGTTTCGGCGAACCAGCCGATTTCCGGGACCAGTCCGATTTCGTCCGTCAGTCGCGCGGCGATCGCCAGCCCTGTCAGGTCGAGACCGGCGCGCTTGGCACTGTCGATGAAGGCGCGGATCTGGCGAACCTTCTTGAAAGGTGTCCGCTCGGTCTCGGCGGAGGCAAAAAGAAGCGCGCGCCGCTGTGGTGTGTCGGCGCCGTTGACGTTGGAATTCACCGGCGCATCCCGGGAGGACAGAGAGCCTGCAGCCGCCCGATACAGGGCGGCAAGCGCGTCTGGTGCGTAGGCGTTGATGCGGGCAGCCGCTTCGCCGGCAGCCAGCCGGAGGTCTGCCGCGGCGGCGGAATCGTCTGCCAGTGCAACCAACAAGGCCGGCGCGGCCATCGTGACGAGTTCGCCGGGTTGGGGCGTGGCGCCGGCCAGTTCGAGAATGCGGTAGTCGATGAGGGCGAGCTTCTGGCCCGGCGCCAGCGCGATGTCGGTCTTGATGCCCAGGCCGACCGCGTCGAGCGCTGCCAGTCCCGGCGAGGGCCTGATGCCTTCCTCTCGGGCCAGTTCGGCGAGCAGCCCTGCGGCCGGCTTGTTACCGGTGGCGGCAGCGCAGTATCCCGCAACCAGAATGGCTTCGCCGCGCAGTGACTTGGGAATCTCGCCGCGGATGTTTTGTACCTGCTTGACTGTTTCACAGCCTTCGTTGCGGCGGCCAAGACCAATTTCGCTGCGCGCGGCGAGCATGGCGATGAGCGGGTCGGCGGTTGCTTGGGTGGCGCCAGAAGCCAGGGTTTGGCGGATGTCGTTGAGCAGGCCGGAGCGATAGAGCGCCTCGAGCCGCAATGCCTGAAAATGTCCGCTGCTTTCGGTGCCGGCCGGGGGGGCGGCGTCGCTGACGAGGAGGCGGCGCCAGAGGTCATGGACCGCTGGCGATCCGGGCGGCAGGTCAAGCGAACCCATGAGACGTTCGGCAGCAGGCAGGTCGAGGCCGCGCCACAGGTCGCTGGCCGGGCCGGTCTGCAAGTTTGCAACTGCCCCGACGGGGGCACCACGACGCACGGCCAAGTCGACGGGTTGACCACGCGTCGCGGGCATTGCGGGCGCTGTGGCGGGGCCATAGCCGTGCTCATCGATTGTCGCGAGTCCAGGTTGCGATGCCGGCGGGGCGCCGGGGAGGGGAGCGAGCGGCTCTGAGCGGATGGAAGCGGGCGCGGCAGGGGCCGGGCGGCCCGCACCGTAGGCGGGCAGGTCGGTGCGCGGGGGCGGATAATACGTTTGCTGCGGGTCCCCGAAACGGGGACGGCGGTCGGGCGGGTCGAGGTAGGCGTCCTGGGCGGGAACAGCGGTTCCATAGGGATCGGGTGCCGCACGCGGGCCGTCTGGTGTGCGTGCAAGGGCGCCGGCTGGCCCGTCATTGCGTCCGGAAGGCTGCCGCTCCCGATCTGGACGGCGTTCCCAGCGGTTCGTTTCGAGTTGGGAGAACGGGTCCCAGCCCTGGGCGACGGCGATCGGTCGATGGGCGAACTCAGGGGCTGCGACGCAGGCTGCGGCCAAACCCGAAACAATCAGAATCCGTTGGGAAATCGAGTGCCGTCGAACAGGCAGAGGCATCGGGCACAGCTCCGGAGCAGGGAAGACAATAGCCACTATTCCCGGCGCAAAGTGACGCCCGGGACGGGGCTCGAAACCTCTTTTTGAGGAGGTTCGAAATAGACGGCGAGCACGTAGAGACCGCCGAAGATTCCTGCAGAGATGATCCCAGTGAGGACGAGGAATCGAATCAGACTGGGCATTTTGGCTCGACCGCTCCTTGGCTGTTATGTGTCGGCGGTTGGTGGCGCCATTATGACCCGATTTGCTCTCATCCCAAAAACCGGAGAAAAACCGCGTGTGGACTTTGTCCTGCAATTCGCCGCAAGAGCGGGTATGAGGCTTGCGAGGGTCGGCAATGGTGCTGATCGGCGCGCTGTAACCCACGTCCGGAAGGCTGTGCCATGATTCGCCTGTCGTTTGGTCGAAAGAAGTCGAAGCTCGACGTCAAGCGCGTGGACGAGCTGGTGCGCCGGCTGGGCGACCGCTCGCTGGTCATGGTGGGGTTGATGGGCTGCGGCAAGTCCGCGATCGGGCGACGGCTGGCGAACAGGCTGTCGCTGCCCTTCGTGGATGCCGATGAGGAGATCGAAAAGCGTGCGGGCATGTCGATTTCCGATATCTTCGCCGAATATGGCGAGGCGCACTTCCGTGACCGCGAGGCGAAAATCATCGCTAGTTTGCTGGAAGCCGGGCCGCAGGTGCTGGCGACCGGGGGTGGCGCCTACATGAACGAGGACACGCGGGCTGCCGTGGCCGCAAAGGGCGTATCGATCTGGCTGAGGGCGCAGCTGCCGGTGCTGATGCGGCGCGTGACGAAGCGGAACACGCGGCCGCTGCTCAAGACCGCGGATCCGGAAGCCGTGATGCGGCGGCTGATGGAGGAGCGCTATCCCGTTTATGCGAACGCGGATATCGTCGTGGAGAGCCGCGACGTGCCGCACGAAGTGATTGTCGGCGAGATCATCGACTCGCTGCTGCGCGGAGAGCGGCTGGATCACAGACCAGCGGTCTGATAGGAGCAGGGCGTCGGCTTGGCTCGCGCTTGCGGCAAGCGTGGCGGTCTTTCCAGGTCCGACATGGCCAATCTCGCCAAAGAAAACAAACGGAAAGCACTCGTTCCCATGCCCACGCTCGTCAACGTCCCTTCCGTCGGCCAGACACGCGCTGTTGCGGTCCCGCTTGAGGGGCGCGCCTACGAAGTGCTGATCGGGCCGGGACTGCTGGCGCAGGCCGGACGGCTGATCCCCAAGCACCTGGGTGAAGCGCGCTACGGCATCGTCACCGACGAAAACGTCGCCCACTATCATCTGGCGACGCTGGAGAAAGCACTCGGTGCGGAGGGGCGCCTGCTGGGCACGGTAGTGCTGCCGGCGGGCGAGGCGACGAAGTGCTACGGGCAACTCGCGCCGCTGACTGAAAAGCTCCTGGAGATGGGGCTGGAGCGCGGTGATCTCGTGGTGGCCTTCGGCGGCGGCGTGATCGGCGATCTGGCCGGGTTTGCCGCGTCCATCCTGCGGCGGGGTGTGCGCTTCGTACAGATCCCGACGTCGCTTCTGGCCCAGGTCGATTCCTCCGTCGGTGGCAAGACGGGCATCAACACGCCACAGGGCAAGAACCTGATCGGCACGTTCCATCAGCCGAGCCTGGTGCTGGCGGATACCGACGTCCTGTCGACGCTTCCAGCGCGCGAAATGCGTGCGGGCTATGCCGAGGTGGCGAAGTACGGGCTGATCTGGGACCGCGGGTTCTTCACCTGGCTGGAGGAGAGCTGGCGCAGCGTGTTCGGTAATGACGTGTCGGCGCTGACGCATGCGATCGAAACCAGCGTCAAGGCCAAGTCGGATGTCGTCGTCAGGGACGAGAAAGAGGCCGGCGATCGCGCGCTGCTCAATCTGGGTCACACGTTCGGGCATGCGCTGGAGGCGTGGACGGGATACTCAGACCGGTTGCTGCACGGCGAGGGGGTGGCGATCGGCATATGCCTCGCGTTCCGGTTCTCCGAGGCGCAGGGGCTTTGCCCTGGAGGAACGGCGGCGCGAGTGGCCCGGCATTTCGAAGCGGTCGGGCTGCCGACGCGGATCAATGACATTCCGGGCGGACGCGCGGACGCGGACGAACTGATGCGGCTGTTGGAGAAAGTGGTGCGAGCGGGCAAGCACTTGTCGATCATGGCGCATTTCAACCACGGCAAGGAATTGTCGACCAGCGCGCTGGAACTGGCACTGGCCCGCCTGCGGGCGACGGGGGCC
>CAZDNY010000196.1:0-6389 GCA_964506885.1 uncultured Hyphomicrobiaceae bacterium
CGGCCGCGATGCGCCATGCCGAGCACGATCTCGCGCACGCCAAGCTGGCCGCCGCGCTTGATGATCTGTTCGAGCGCCGGCACCATCGCCTCGCCGCCATCCAGACCGAACCGCTTCGTGCCCGTGTACTTGATGTCGCAGAACTTCTCGAACGTCTCGGTCTCGATCAGCTTGTTGAGGATCGCCTTCTTGCCTTCGATCGTGAACCGGATGTCCTTCTCCGGCCCCTCGATGCGCTCCTGGATCCACGACTTCTGCGCCGGCGAGGTGATGTGCATGAACTGCACGCCGATGTGCCGGCAATAGGTCCGCCGCAGGATCCCGAGGATCTGCCGGATGGACGCCGTTTCCAGGCCGAGCACCTTGTCGATGAAAATGGGACGGTCGAAGTCGGCTTCCGTGAAGCCATATGTTTCCGGCTTCAGCTCCCGGTGCACCCTGCGGTCCACCAGCCCGAGCGGATCGAGATCGGCCGCCAGATGCCCCATCACGCGATAGGAGCGGATCAGCATCAAGGCGCGGATCGAATCCTGCGTCGCGCGCAGCGAGGCCACCGGCGACAGGTCGAAGCCGGCATAGTGCGCCCGTGCCGAAATCTTGTCGCGGATATCGCGCTCGACGCCCTCGTAGTCCCCGGTCAGCGCGCCCGTCAGTTCGTCGTTCACGGCCAATTGATTGAGCGGCACCGCCCAGGACGGACCTTCGGCGTGGTTGGGCTCTTCGCCCGTATGCCCTGACTTCATGGATTCGAAGAAATGCCGCCACTCGTCCGAGACGGAACCGGGGTTCTGCTCGTACTCGGCCTGCAGCTCCTCGATATAGGCGGCATTCGCGCCGTCCAGAAAAGCCGTGCGAAGGAACTGCTCGTTCAGCGCCTGTCGTGACATGGGGACCCTTGGGTGCAAGTCGTTGAGATCGGCCCCGGATTTGCGATTGTCTCCGCACTGGCCGAGCCCGGACCGCGTCGTCTTGGCGGCCCGTTCTACGGCTCTACTTAGTATACTTTGTCGCAGTCTTTAAGACCGCCGAAAGTGGCGGTCACCCGAACCGCCAACGCTTCGGGCAGAACCTCGAAGTGCCTGAATTCCGGTCGGTTGCGTGCGATCCATCAGGCAAAGCGCCCTGACCGCTCCAGAACCTCGATCTTGTAGCCGTCGGGATCGGTGATGAAGAAGAAGCGGCCGAATTTTTCTCCCTCGCGCTCCATCTGCTTGATGTCGCCGGGATTGAGGCCCGCCTCGATCAGGCGCGTGCGCTCGGCGTCGAGGTTGGCAACCGTGAAGGCCATGTGGCCGTAGCCGTCACCCAGATTATAGGCGTCCTTCCGCCCGTGGTTGACCGTCAGCTCCAATTCGAAGGGACTTTCCGCGCCCGACATGTAGATCAGCGTAAAGCCGTCGAAGTCGTACCGGTTCGCGACGGAAAGACCCAAGGCGCGGGTGTAGAAGTCGACCGAGCGGGCTTCATCGACAACGCGGACCATCATGTGGATCGGCTTGGCCATTGTTTTTCCTCCCTTCCCGATTTCGATGCTGTCCCCTCCTCGCCGGGCCTTTGATAGGCGCGGAGGAAAAAAAGACCGGCGCATGCCAAGCGTGCCTATCCCCTTAAATCCGGCGCAATCGGGTGCGATCCTGGCGGTCTGAGAGGGAGGCCGGGATGAGCACCGACAAGCACGACGATCTGTGGCGCAATTTTCCGAAGACGGCGGTCGAGTTCGAGAAGCGTTTCGCCACCGAGGATGACTGCCGGGCCTACTGGGTCGAAGCCCGCTGGGGCGGCCGGCCGGCTTGCGCACGCTGCACGAGCACACACGTCTGGGCGGAGCGCGGCGGCACGCTGTTCGAGTGCGGCGACTGCGGCCACCAGACGTCGCTGACCTCAGGCACGCTGCTCGAGAAGACCAAAAAGCCGTTCAAAGTCTGGTTCCGCGCGATCTTCGAGATTTCGTCGCGCCGCAACGGCATCTCGGCCAAGGAACTGCAGCGCATCATGGGTTTCGGCTCGTATAAAACTGCGTGGGCTTGGCTGCACAAGCTGCGCACGGCGCTCGTGCACTCGGAGGAAAGCGAGCCGCTCGGCCCTTTTGTCGAGATGGACGAGGCCCTCGTCGGCGGAAAGGGCTCGCCCAACAAGGAGCTGGTGCTGGTCGCGGCGGAAAGCAGCGGCCGCGTGCGTCTCGCCCACGCCGCCAACAATGACGCGACGACGATCAAAGCCTTTGCCGACGGCGAGATCGCGCCCGCGGCCAGCGTCACCACCGACGGTCACGCCGGCTACAACGCAGAGAGCCTCGGCGCGCGCCGCCATGAAGCAAAGGTTCAGACGAAGGCCGAGCGGCGCGCCGGCGACGCGGTGCAACGCTGTCACTGGACGGTATCGAACCTGAAGCGCTGGCTGCTCGGCACACATGGCGGCGCGGTGAAACCGAAGTATCTGCAGGCCTATCTCGACGAATTCGTCTTTCGCTACAACCGGCGCAAGACGCTCGGCGTGGCACGCATCGCGGCGCGCACAATCGCGGCCCTCGTATCACGCCCGCCGCGAAACCTGCACGACATCGTCACCAAATCCGCGCCCTATATGGCTTTCCGGAGCTGAGGGGATAGGCACGCATGCCAAGTGCCACGCGCCGGTCTTGGTTATTCATCACAGTGGCAGTCGGGGCAAATCGCCCGGTCAATTCCCCTTCAGCACCTCGACCAGCGTTTTGCCGAGCTTGGCGGGCGACGGCGACACGCGGATACCGGCCGCTTCCATCGCAGCGATCTTGTCTTCCGCGCCACCCTTGCCGCCGGAGATGACGGCACCCGCATGGCCCATCGTGCGCCCCGGAGGCGCGGTACGACCGGCGATAAAGCCGGCCATCGGCTTCTTGCGACCCTTCTTGGCCTGGTCGATAAGCCACGCCGACGCGTCTTCCTCGGCCGAACCGCCGATCTCGCCGATCATTATGATGGACTCGGTTTCCGGATCGTCGAGGAACAGGTCGAGCACGTCGATGAACTCTGTCCCCTTCACCGGATCGCCGCCGATGCCCACCGCCGTCGTCTGGCCGAGCCCCTCGTTTGTCGTCTGGAACACGGCTTCATAGGTCAGCGTCCCTGAGCGCGACAGGATCCCGACCGAGCCCTTCTTGAAGATGTTACCCGGCATGATGCCAATCTTGCACTCTTCCGGCGTCAGCACGCCTGGGCAGTTGGGTCCCACCAGCCGTGACTTCGATTTCTCCAGCCGCGCCTTGACGTGCACCATGTCCATCACCGGCACACCCTCGGTGATCGCAACGATCAGCGGAATTTCCGCATCGATCGCCTCGATGATGGCAGCCGCCGCACCCGCCGGCGGCACGTAAACGACGGTCGCGTTGGCACCCGTCGCTTGCCTGCCCTCTTTCACCGACGCGAAGATCGGCAGCTTTTCGCCGCCCTTGCCGGTCCACGTCTCGCCACCCTTCTTGGGATGGATGCCGCCGACCATCTTCGTGCCGTAGTAGGCGAGCGCCTGCTCGGTATGGAAGGTACCGGTCTTACCCGTCAGGCCCTGGACCAGAACCTTGGTGTCTTTGTTGATCAGAATGGACATGTGTGCTCACGCTCCCTTGATCGCGGCCACGATCTTCTGCGCGGCGTCGTCCAGATCGTCGGCTGAGATCACGTTCAGCCCCGACTCGTTGATGATCTTCTTGCCCAGATCGACGTTGGTGCCTTCGAGCCGCACCACCAGCGGCACCTTGAGGCCGACCTCTTTGACGGCCGCCACAACGCCTTCGGCGATCGTGTCGCAACGCATGATGCCGCCGAAGATATTGACCAGGATGCCCTTAACCTGCGGGTCCGCGGTGATGATCTTGAACGCCGCCGTCACCTTCTCCTTCGAAGCGCCGCCGCCGACGTCGAGGAAGTTCGCCGGCTCTTCGCCGTAGAGCTTGATGATGTCCATGGTCGACATGGCAAGGCCCGCACCGTTCACCATGCAGCCGATGTTGCCGTCGAGTGCGACGTAGGACAGATCGTACTTGGAAGCCTCGATCTCCTTCTCGTCCTCTTCGGTGATGTCTCGCAGCGCCTGGATGTCCTCGTGACGATAAAGCGCGTTGTTGTCGAACGACACCTTGGCGTCGAGCACGCGCACGTGGCCGTCCTTCATGACGATCAGCGGATTGATTTCCAGAAGGCTCATGTCCTTTTCGGTGAACGCCTTGTAGAGCGCCGGAAAGAGCTTCATGCCGTCGGCCTTGGCGTCGCCCTCGAGCTTCAGCGCCTCGCACAGCTTCGCCGCATCCTCTTCCGTGACACCCGTCTCCGGATTGATCGCCAGCGTCACGATCTTCTCAGGCGTGTCGTGCGCGACCGTCTCGATGTCCATGCCGCCTTCCGTCGACACGACGAACGCCGGCCGGCCGACCGTGCGATCGATCAGGATCGACAGGTAGAGTTCGCGCGCGATGTCCGCGCCGTCCTCGATATAGAGCCGGTTGACCTGCTTGCCCGCCGGACCCGTCTGCTTCGTGACCAGCGTCCGGCCGAACATCTCACGCGCATTCGCGATCGCCTCGTCCGCCGAGAACGACACGCGCACGCCGCCCTTGGCATCCGGGCCCAGCTCCTTGAACTTACCCTTGCCGCGACCGCCCGCATGGATCTGGCTCTTTACGACGTAGACCGGACCGGGCAGCGAGCGCACCGCGGCTTCGATCTCGTCGGCCGACGTCACCGGCGCTCCCGCCGCAATCGGTGCGCCGTAGCTCTTCAGGACCTGCTTCGCCTGATATTCATGAATGTTCATCTATTCGATCCACCCTTCTTGAGCGTTCGCTTCCCGTTTTCTGGCCAGCCTGCACACGACCGCCTTGGGCTGCAGTATGCAATTGAACCCGCGGCGAAATCCTCAGACCCGATGCGTCGGCAGAGGCCGACGCTGCACCAAGCCGACACCCTTTTCACTGCGAGCTGCAGCCTTCCTTGTTGTGGCATGCCATATACCACGAAAGTCGAAGGCGGAAAGCGCGATTTTTGGGGCCTCGCGGCGCTCACGCCAGCAAAGCGACGGCTGGGGACAGTTTCGCTTAAAAAGCATCCCACCGAGAAACAAAGCGGCGCGTCCGAAGGCGCGCCGCTCGAATTCTCAGGCGCCCAGACCCGGCGCGATCCCCTTGCAGGCCTCGACCAGTGTTTTGACCGAGTTCACCGACTTCATGAACATCTCGCGTTCCGCGCCGTTCAAGTCGACCTCGACGACCCGCTCCGCACCGCCCGCGCCGATCACCACCGGCACACCGCAGTAGATGTCCTTCACGCCGTATTCGCCATTCAGATAGGCCGCGCACGGGAGAATGCGCTTCTTGTCCTTGAGGTAGCTCTCCGCCATCTCGATCGCAGAAGCCGCCGGCGCGTAATAGGCCGAACCGGTCTTCAACAGACCGACGATCTCGCCGCCGCCCTTGCGCGTGCGGTCGACGATCTGGTCGACACGCTCCTGGCTGATCCAGCCCATCTTGACGACGTCGGGCAGCGGAATGCCGGCGATCGTCGAGTAGCGCACCAGCGGCACCATGTCGTCGCCATGGCCGCCGAGAACGAACGCCGTCACATCCTGCACGGAAATGTTGAGTTCATCGGCCAGGAAGTGACGGAAGCGGCCGGAATCGAGCACGCCCGCCATGCCGATCACCTTGTTCGTCGGCAGGCCGGATGCCTTCTGCAACGCCCAGACCATCGCATCGAGCGGGTTGGTCACGGCAATGACCAGCGAATTGGGCGCGTACTTCTTGATGCCCGCACCCACCTGCTCCATGACCTTCAGGTTGATGCCGAGCAGGTCGTCGCGGCTCATGCCGGGCTTGCGCGGCACGCCGGCGGTGACGATGCACACCGCCGCGCCTTCGATGTCGGCATAGGCGTTCGTACCCTTCAAGGTGGCGTTGAACCCTTCGACCGCGCCCGACTGCGCGATGTCCAGCGACTTGCCCTGCGGCATGCCCTCGGCGATGTCGAACAGCACCACGTCGCCCAACTCTTTGAGTCCTACGAGATGAGCGAGCGTTCCGCCGATCATACCGGCACCGATCAAGGCGATCTTTGTGCGCGCCATGCGGGTCTGTCTCCCTTGCTGAATGTGTGATGGTGAGGTCGGATGGAGCGCGGCGCCACACCGGGGGGCGGCGTCGGCCGTGAAACGTCCAGCGATCCTGCGACAAAACCGCCGTGGCGGTTGGTTAGCCTGAAACCCCGGGCGGCTCAAGGGGAAGCCGGTCCAATCGAACGAAAGTCTCGAAACGCCCGTGTTTCAGTCGCGGCGACGGCCACGGATGTGGCGACCCGCAAGGTGCATTCGAGCGACAGCATCGCCGTCTTGTGCACAAGCAGGATTGACCCCCCATCAAATCC
>CAZDNY010000197.1:0-6371 GCA_964506885.1 uncultured Hyphomicrobiaceae bacterium
TCTCGGCATTGATGCGGAAGTAGGTCGACAGCTCCATCGGGCAGCGCACGCCCTCGGGGATGTAGACGAACGACCCGTCGGAGAACACCGCCGAGTTCAACGCCGCATAGAAGTTGTCCGACTTCGGCACCACCGAACCCAGGTATTTCTTCACCAGGTCGGGATGCTCGCGCAGCGCTTCCGACATCGAGCAGAAGATCACACCGGCCTTCGCCAATTCCTTTTTGAAGGTCGTGACCACGGACACGCTGTCGAATACGGCATCGACCGCCACCTTGGCGCCCTGCACGCCCGCGAGCACCTCCTGCTCCTTGAGCGGGATGCCGAGCTTCTTGTAGGTCTCGAGCAGCTCCGGATCGACTTCGTCGAGGCTCTTGGGCCCCTCCGTCGATTTCGGCGCGGCATAGTAGTAGAGCTCGTTGAAGTCGATCTTTGGATAGTGGACCTTTGCCCACGTCGGCTCCGTCATGGTCTGCCAGCGCTCATAAGCGTCGAGCCGCCACTCCAGCATCCACGCCGGTTCGCCCTTCTTCTCAGAGATGAACCGCACGATGTCTGCATTGAGCCCCTTGGGAGCCTTCACCGTCTCGATGTTGGTCTCGAAACCGTACTTGTACTGGTCGACGTCGATCTTCTTGACTTGATCGATGGTCTCCTGGACCGCTGCCATCGTCCTCTCCTCGTCCTTCTTCAAACTTTCGCGCCGAGCCGTCAGGCCACCAAGCGCTCACCATTACGTTTCCGGGCGAGCCGCTGCCACGCTTCGATGCAGCGGCTCACATCATCTTCTGTCGTGGCCCAGCCGAGACTGAAACGCACCGCACATTTCGCGATATCGTCATCCAGTCCCATCGCTGCAAGAACCGGCGAGCGCGATGTCTTGCCGGAACTGCATGCCGCACCTGCGCTTGCCGACACACCGGCAAGGTCGAGCGCGATCACGGCCGTTTCCGCGGGCCAACCGGGGTGCGCGACGAGGCTCGTATTGGCGAGCCTTTCAGCGTCACCACCGATCACGATCGCGTCAGGCGTCGCCGCCCGCAAACCAACTTCGAGGCGGTCGCGCATCGCTGCCAGCCGCGTGACATCGCCAACTTCACGCCGCGCCGCTGCCGCCGCAGCCGAAAATCCCACAACAGCCGCCACGTTCTCCGTGCCGGCACGCCGGCCACGCTCCTGGCCACCGCCCACCACAAGCGCATTGAGCTTGGCCTCATCGGCCACCACGAGCGCGCCGGCACCTTGCGGACCGCCGATCTTGTGCGACGACAACACCATGTAGTCGATACCCAGCGCGCGCTGTTCGATCTCCAACCGGCCGGCCGCCTGCACAGCATCAACCATCACTCGCGTGCCGCGCTCGTGCGCAAGGGCTGCGATCTCTGCGATCGGTTGCACCACGCCTGTCTCGTTGTTGGCATACTGAACGGCAATGAGCGTATCGCCAGGACGCCTGCTGCTGTCGGCCAGCACATGGTCGAGCGATCCCGCCAGTGCACCGACATCGATACGCCCAGATGCGTCCACCGGGATCACATGAAGATCCCCGCCACACCGCTGTGCTGGTGCCATGACCGCCGGATGCTCGACAGCTGCCACGAACAGCGTCTGCCACGCACCACCCGAGATGACGGATGCCGAGCCGCTGCCCGAAGATCACGTCGCGCGGCGAAGCACCCGCCAGCGCCGCAACCTCCATCCGTGCAGTCTCGATCAGGGCGCGCGCCCGGCGGCCCTCCGCATGCACCGACGAAGCGTTGCCGAAGGTATCGAGCGCCGACACCACGGCTGCACGCGCCTCCGGCCGCAGCGGTGCCGTAGCGTTGTAATCGAGATATGTGCGCCCGGCGTTCATTCGGCCGCCCAGCCGATCCCGGTGCCAGCCCGCGCCACCTTCGTCGACGGCGCCAGCTTCTCCTTCGGGATACCGTCGAGCACTTCCGACAGGCTCACGCTCCACAAGAAGGCTGCGATGTGTCCGCCAAGACCACACCACAGATTATGCGTCAGACACCGCTCTTCGCCCAGGCACCCGATGCCGCCGTCCATACAGCGCGTCATGCGAGTCTCTTCTTCCACCGCAGCCATGATTTCGCCGACCAGGATTTCTTCGGGCGCTCGACCCAGCCGGTAGCCGCCTGTACGCCCGCGCGAGCTGTCGACCAGCCCGGCGCGGCGCAAACGCAGGAAGATCTGTTCGAGATAGGACAGGGAAAGCTGCTGGCGTTCCGCGATCTGCGACAAGGGGACCGCAACCTCACCCTGATGCTTGGCGAGATCCGCCATTGCCATCACCGCATAACGGCCTTTGGTGTTCAACTCCACGACGACACCTGCTCTATCGTTGCCAAACCTGGAACCGCCTCTGCCAAACCCCGTCGCGATCGCGCGCGATGAAGCTTGCCTTGTGCACCCCTCGGTGTGCTAAGAAGCCCGACCTGACCGAAAAACCGTCTCAGCCACGCGGCGCCTCTTTCGAACAATTCTAAAAACGTGCTGGGACTATGAAAATTCCGATTGGGGAAGTCAAGTATTATGAGCGCTCGATGCCGCATTTTTCCCGAACGCCCGGGAATCCGGCTTTGGCGGGCACCCGGCGCCTTCAATGGGACCGGCGAATTCGCTGGCTTTCCGGCGCCGCTGCGAACAGCGTTCACGACCACTCTCACCGCCGCTGCGCCAGCGCATCGCCATCAATGACAGCGACCTGCGCCGAGCCGACGCGGATGTCCAACACCGCCTTTTCGCCGTTTTTCCAAGGCGGTAGGGCACATCAATCCGACACGCGGCGCGCTGGCCGCCACGGCCCGCACGTCGACGAACTCCCACAACAATGCGTGAGACCGACGAGAACCCATGCCTGAGTTGATCATCAACGGCCCTGAAGGCCGGCGCATCGAAGCGCGCTACCACCACGAAAGCCGCTCCGACAGCCCGATCGCCCTCGTACTGCACCCCCATCCGCAGTTCGGCGGCACTATGAACAACCAGGTGGTCTACGCCCTCTATCACACCTTCGCCGCACGCGGATTTTCCGTTTTGCGCTTCAACTTCCGTGGCGTTGGCCGCAGCCAGGGCTATTGGGATGGCGGCCCCGGCGAGCTGGCCGACGCCGCTTGCGCGCTCGACTGGCTGCAACTCGTCAAGCCAGATGCGAAATACTGTTGGATCGCCGGCGTCTCCTTCGGCACCTGGATCGCCATGCAGCTGCTGATGCGCCGCCCCGAAATCGATGGCTTCGTCTGCGTCGCACCGCCCTCCAATCTCTACGACTTCTCCTTCCTGGCTCCGTGTCCCTCCTCTGGCCTCATGATCAATGGAGACAAGGACCGGGTGGTTCCTTCCCAATCGGTCGCCGAACTTGCTGCGAAGCTGAAAACCCAGCGCGGGATCAAGATCGACCACGAGGTGGTTCCCGGCGCCAACCACTTCTTCCAGGACAAGATCGACGAATTGACCGAGGCGGTCGGCGCCTATCTCGACATGCGTCTCGTCAAGGACGCCGAGGAGCGCGAAACCCGCCGCTCGAAGGATAAGGACCGCGAAAAGGTCGAAGAAGAAGTCGCTGACGTTGCAGATGAGCCGGGCGACGACGAGGCGGGTGAAGGCGACGAATAAGGCGAGGTGAATAACACTTATTCACCTCCAACGCGAATTTTACCGATCCGGTTAAGACCTTCCGAGCAATCAGTCCCTAGAATTAATCAGACTACCGACACTTGGTGGTGTGATCCGTGCAATTGCGGGTCAGGAAAGGTCTTGGCATGAGCATCATCATAGCCGCGGCCGGTCTGCTCGCAGTGGTGCTTGCCATTGCCGGATACACACTCGTGTTCCCGTTGCAGCCGAGCCGGGTCCCACTGCCGCCATTGACACCGGCAGAAACAGCAATCACGCAGCGGTTGCGCCAGCACATCGAGGCCGTTGCCTCCCGTCCCCACAACCTCGCCCACTTCCGCGAACTTGAAGCCGCCGCCTGCTACATCGAGAAAACGCTGGGTGCGCTCGGGCTGCAACCGCGCCTCCAGGAGTACCTGGTCGATGGCCGTCCGGTGCGCAACATCGAGGTTCTATTGCCCGCAGCCACACTCACGAGCGAATCTCCAGGAACACTCGTTGTCGGTGCGCACTACGACTCACCCGACCTGTCGCCCGGCGCCAACGATAACGGTACCGGCGTTGCCGCTTTGCTGGAGATCGCACGCGCCCTGGCGAGCCCCGACCTCCCCTTCACCGCATCATGCGATATCCGGCTCGTCTTTTTCGTCAATGAGGAAGCGCCCTACGGCAAGACCGACGCCATGGGCAGTCTGCGCCATGCCCGCGCATTGAAAGCGGATAAGGTGCCGGTCGTCGGCATGATCGCGCTGGAAACGCTGGGCTACTTCTCGGACGTCCCCGGCTCGCAGAAGTATCCGCCGCCCTTCGGACTGATCTACCCCACCACGGGAAACTTCGTCGCTTTCGTCGGACTGCCGGGTGCACGGCGCCTCGTTGGTCGCGCAGTCAGGGCGTTTCGCAAGTCCACACCCTTCCCGTCGATCGGCGGCGTTGCGCCAGGTTTCATTCCCGGCATCGATCTGTCGGATCACTGGGCCTACGACAAATGCGGCTTTCCCGCCTTGATGGTCACCGACACGGCACCCTTCCGCAATCCCTACTACCACACCACGGCGGACCTGCCCGACACCGTTGACTACGAGTCCCTGGCCCGCATCACAGCCGCGCTGACACGCACGATCGGCGAGCTCGCGGCGTAAGAACGGCATGCAAAGTGCGGGTCACGGCCGCGCCAGCACGCCGCCGCAGGTTGGCGCCGGCACCCCCGTCGTCCCTGGAAAGGTCAGCGGCAGGTTGTCTGTCGAGCGCACCGCGAGATAGGCCCACGCCTGCGCCTCGACCGCATCACCATCGAGCCCGATCGCTTCGATCGGGACAACCGCATTCTCGACCCGTTCCGCCAGCCGCGTCATGATTGCGCGGTTCTTCCGCCCCCCCCCGCTGACAACCCAGATCGCCGGTTCGCGCGGGAAATGCTCGCGCGACCGCGCAATCGACTCGGCCGTGAAAGCCGCCAGCGTCGCCGCGCCTGCCGTCAACGACATACCCTCGACGGGACCTCGGTCGAAAGCGTCACGATCGAGAGACTTCGGCGGCGGTTCGATGAAGTAATGGGCGCTGAGCAATTCATGCAGCACGTCCTCGTCGACACTGCCGTTGAGGGCGGTCTCTCCCTCCGCATCGTAGGCCGTCGCCGCGTGCTTGAGCATCCAGTCGTCGATCAGGGCATTGCCGGGCCCGGTATCGAACGCGATCAGATCACCCCCCGGGCCATCTCCGACATACGTCACGTTCGCAACCCCGCCGATATTGACGAATGCCGCAGGGTGCTTTCCGAGTTGGATCGCCAAGGCCTGGTGATAGACCGGCACCAGCGGTGCCCCCTCGCCTCCCGCGCGCATGTCCGCAGCTCTCAAGTCGTAGACGACCGGGATGCCGGTTGCGCGCGCAAGCCGCGTTCCATCCCCGATCTGGACCGTCATCCGCCGTTCCGGGGCGTGACACACGGTGTGGCCGTGGAAACCGATCAGGTCGATATCGGCCGCCTTGAGCTGGATGTCCTCGAGGAAATGCCCCACCGCTTCGGCATGCAGGTCGGTCAGGTATTGCTCCGCGATAGCGAGCGTACCCGGGCGATCCTCCCGCGCCTTCAGTTGACGCGCCTCGGCCACCGCTGCCTTGAGCCGCGCCCGGAACGGCTCGGAATATGGATAGGTGAACGACGGCCCGTATTTCAGCACCGCCTGCCCATCCGTTTCGATCAGCGCGACGTCGATCCCGTCCATGGACGTGCCGCTCATCAACCCGATTGCGCGCTTCAGCTTGCCCAATTGGTAAAACCTCGTGCATGGTGCCGCCGATTCCGGCGACCCTACACCAAGCCGCCCGCTCCGTCCGGTGCAAAAGCCATCCGATCGGCCCAAACGACACAACGCAAAAAACGATCCGCTTATGACAAGCTTCAAGTCTGATTTCCTCAAGGTCCTGACAGAGCGCGGCTTCATCCACCAGTGCTCCGACGAAACCGGCGTCGACGACCTCGCCGCCGCAGGCAAGCTGATCGCCTATGTCGGCTACGACTGCACCGCGCCCTCGCTCCATGTCGGCTCGCTCTTGTCCATCATGATGCTGGCCTGGCTGCAGAAGACCGGCGCCGGCAAACCGATCGTGCTGATGGGCGGTGGCACCACGCGCGTCGGCGACCCCTCCGGCAAGGACGAGACACGCCAGATGCGCTCGATCGAGGAGATCGAGGCCAACAAGGCTGGCATGCAGCAGGTCTTCGCCAAGCTGATCGACTTCGGCGGCGA
>CAZDNY010000198.1:0-3519 GCA_964506885.1 uncultured Hyphomicrobiaceae bacterium
CGCCCAAGGAACTCGTCAATCTGGAAGGCAAGACCATCAAGGCCGGCTATCCCGTCTTTGCCAATCAGTGCGCCATTCGCATGGGCACAGCGCTGCGCCGCGCGGGCGTTCGTGCCGAGCAGGTTCCCGGCTGCGCTCATTGCTCGGTCCATCCCCGCTCTGACATGCACTTCATCAACGCCAACCAGCTCGCCAATGCGCTCAACCGCGCCAAGCTGCCGGGCTTCGGGCCGATCGAGAAGATCACCGGCACGGAAGCTGCGCACTTCTACAACAAGATCTACGGCCGCACCGGCGCCATCTACATCCAGGACTACTGGCGCCGCTCCACCGATACCGGCCGCGCCACCGGCGACCACATCGACGTCTGGAACGGCTACCGCTCCACATCGAAGTGGCTGATGGAATGGTTTTCCTGGCTCGGCTACTACTCCAACTATGCCGACGCCGGCGAGATCTGGTTCTGGGAAATCAAGTAGGCGCGCGCGTGAGGGTTCCGCTGTATGCCGCCGGGCGCAACCGCATCCGACCGGACGCAGACTCTGAAAAGGGGGATGAAGACGTGCGCTATCTGATCGCCATCATCGTGGCCATTGCCGTCGCTCTTCTGGTGACGATTTTTCTGAGCGCACCCATCGCCAGCTGGGTCGTGCGCCAGTTCGCATTCGAAAGCCCCGACGGCGTCGCCGACATGCATGCCTTCGTGTTCATGGCGGTCAATTTCGGCGGCCTGATCCTGGGTTGGGTCATCGGCTGGGCCATCGGCGGCGTCTTCGACAAGGACGATCCGGTCGAATAGGCCGCATCCGCAATAGGCCGCATCCGCGAAGTGGTCCGCATCGGCCCGCGGCCGCTTTCCTGAAATGACTGAAATCGCTATAGGGGACGCATGTGCCGGGATCCGCTGGGTCCATGCGGCAGACTGCGGGCCATTTTGTGAGCTGTTGAGGACCCCGAATATGAAGCTGCTGCTCTTGGCCTCCGCCGGTGGCGCAATCGGCGCTGGCGCCCGCCATCTGGTCAACGTCGGCATGGGCCGCCTGCTGGGCACGGCCTTCCCCTGGGGCACGCTCACCGTCAATATCGTTGGATCGTTCCTGATGGGCCTGTTGATCGAGTATTTCCTGCTGCGCGGTATCAGCTCCCCGGAGACGCGCACCTTCCTCGCCACCGGCATCCTCGGCGGCTTCACCACGTTTTCCGCCTTTTCGCTCGATGTCGCCGTCCTGATGGATCGCAAGGAGCACGCAGCAGCGGCACTCTACATGGCCGGCTCGGTCGGCATTTCGATACTCATGCTCTACGCCGGCTTCGCCCTTGCACGACAGGTGTTGGCATGAGCCCCGCGCCCGTCGAGACGATCCGGGTGAAAAAGGACGAAGACGGTCTGCGCCTCGACCGCTGGTTCAAGATTCATTTCCCCGACGTCGGCTACACATACCTGCAGAAGCTGCTTCGCTCCGGCCAAGTCCGCGTCAACTCCAAGCGCGCGGAAGCCAAGGACCGCATCGAGGCCGGCCAGGAGATCCGCGTACCGGCCGTCGTCCGCCAGCCAATGAGGCCCAAGGCCGGAGCAGACGGCGCCAAGCCCCCCACCATCTCGAAGGCCGACCGTGATCTCATCGAGGGCATGATCCTTTTCGAGGACGATCATGTCCTCGTCCTGAACAAGCCATTCGGACTGGCCGTGCAGGGCGGCACCGGCACCAAGCGCCACATCGACGGCTTGCTGGCCGCCATGGCCGACCGCTTCGGCGATCGCCCGCGCCTCGTCCATCGCCTCGATCGCGACACGACGGGGGTCCTGCTGGTTGCCAAGCATCGCGATGCCGCCGCCAAGCTGGGCCGCGTGTTCCAGACGCGCTCGGCAGCCAAAACCTATTGGGCGCTGGTCAAAGGCGTGCCCAAGCCTCCGCAGGGCAAGGTCGCAGCAGCCCTCGTCAAGGCGTCTGGACCGGAGGGTGATCGTGTCCGCAAGGCCGAACCCGGCGAGCAGGACAAGGCCATGCACGCCACCACGCACTATTCGGTCATCGACCGCGTCGCCCACAAGGCCGCCTGGGTCTCGCTCAAGCCCGTGACCGGCCGGCAGCACCAGTTGCGCGCCCACATGGCGCTGATCGGCCACCCCATCGTCGGCGACAACAAGTACGGCGCCGCGGATGTGCTAGCCGACAGCGGTATCGACGCCAAACTGCACCTGCATGCCCGCCGTCTCGTACTGCCTCACCCATTTGTGCCCGGCACCAAGATCGACGTCACCGCGCCGCTGCCGCGCCATATGCTCAAGTCCTGGGACATGCTGGGGCTCGACCCCGACAAATATGACGCTTGACGCCCGTGCCCGCCCACAGCAACGTTCGACCATTCGAATGTTTGCGGAGGTTCGGAAATGGCGTGTGGAAAGTCATTGACACGACGCGCTTTGTTCAAGGGAGCAGGGGCCGGTGCCGCGGGGCTGCTGCTGGCCGATGCCGCCGGTATCGTCACGCCGGCCGGCGCTGCAGCCGACATGAAGGGCACGCAGGTGCCCGGCTGGTATCGCATGAGGCTGGGCAAGTTCGAGGTCACCATCCTGTCCGACGGCTCTTATGATCTGCCAACCAACTTGATGGCGAGCAACCGCCCGCGCGAGGAAGTAACGGCGCTCCTGGAGGCCAACTTCCTGCCGACCCAGACGCGCACCTCTCACGTCAACATCCCGCTCATCAACACCGGTTCCGAGCTGATCCTGGTCGATGTCGGCGGCGGACCCAACTGGATGCCCACGGCAGGGCGCCTGACCGACAACCTGCGCGCCGCCGGCTATGAGCCCGAGGACGTCGACAAGGTGGTCCTGACGCACGGCCATCCCGACCACATCTGGGGCCTGATCGACGAATTCGAGGAAGCGCCGCGCTTCCCCAATGCGACCTACTACATCGCCGAAAGTGAGTGGAGCTTCTGGACCACCGACGAAGCCGAAACAAAACTCGCCGAGGCCTTCAAGGGTTTTGCAGTCGGCGCCAGGAAGCACCTGCCGCCGCTCGCTGAGAAGACCACGCGCCTGAAGCCGGGCGCCGAGATCGCCCCTGGCATCGTCACTATCGCAACGCCCGGCCACACGCCTGGTCACATGTCGCTCGTCGTCAATTCGGGCGGAGAGACACTTATCGTTTCGGCCGACTGCGTCACCCATCCCTATATCTCGTTCGAGCATCCGGGCTGGTGGCCTCGTACCGACCTCGACCAGCAGACCGCGGAAGCTTCTCGGCGAAAGCTCCTCGACATGGCAGCCACCGACAAGGCGATGATGCTGGTCTATCACATCTCCTTCCCCGGCCTCGGCCATGTGGCTCGCGCCGGCGACGCCTACCGCTGGGTGCCGGCCATGTGGAAGTGGCGGCCGTAGTGTGATGATTGAGACGTACGCAGCCACGCGCGGCTTGGTCGCGCCGGTCCGCTCCCCCTCCCGACCACCCCAGGTTCATGGGTGGTCGGCAGTGGGAGCGGGATGGTTCCAGCCAGGCCTGAAAGGCT
>CAZDNY010000198.1:3529-6344 GCA_964506885.1 uncultured Hyphomicrobiaceae bacterium
TGCCGGTGAGCTGGGTCTGCTGCTCAACCCGGGAAGCCTCGCGAGCGGAGGGAGAGCGAGGAGGTCCCAGCCAAGCCTGAAAGGCTTTGGTTGGACCCGCGGCGAGCATCCAGCAACCGCTTCGGCAGCGCGTCAGGAGGTGTTGCGCTGCAATACGCCGTGTTCCCGACGTCCGTTCCGACCTGCTGCTGCAACGCAATAGAAAGTCGGCTGATTTGGAGAAAAAAGTTGCGCTCCGGAAGCCTGCATTGTCGTCGCACCGTCGCATTGCTGATGTTATAAGCCGGTCCATGAAACTCATTTTGTTCGATTGCGACGGCACCATCGTCGACAGCCAGCACGCCATCTCCGCTGCGATGGAGGCCGCGTTCACCACGCACGGCCTGATCGCGCCCGAGCGCTCGCGCATTGTCGAGGTCGTGGGGCTCTCGCTCGTCTCCGCCGTGCGCGAGTTGATCCCCGAGCATGATCCCGACCTCATCGCGCGCGTCGCCGAAACCTACAAGGACGCATTCGGCAACCTGCGCCGCCAGGCCGCGCACGAAGAGCCGATGTTCCCGCTGGCGCGTGAGACCATTCACGCCCTCGCCGAGACACCGGGCGTCGTCCTGGGCCTGGCCACCGGAAAATCCCGACGCGGGGTCGATGCCGTCATCGAGCGCGAGAACCTGCACGGGCTGTTCGAGACCATCCAGACGGCAGATCACCACCCCTCCAAGCCCCATCCGAGCATGGTGCTGCAGGCACTGGTCGAAACGGGCGCCACGCCGGACAGCACGGTCGTCGTCGGCGATACCACCTTCGACATGGAGATGGCACTCAACGCGCGCGCCAAGGCGGTCGGCGTCTCGTGGGGCTATCATCCGCGCACCGCGCTCGAGGCCTGCGGGGCTCATGCGCTGATCGAGTGCTATTCGCAGTTGCCCGGCACGATCGACAGGCTGCTCACTGCAGCCGAACCCGCCGCATGACGGACGGGTCCGCAAACGGCGGCGGTCCAACGAAGGGGATAGGCCGCGACGCCGTCGTAGCGCCCCGCCCACGCCGCTTCTATAAGGCTGTCACGGTTAGCAGTGCGGACACCGGTTTCGGCATCGCTCTGGATGGTCGCGCCGTCAGGAGCCCGGGCAAGCGCCAGCTCGTCGTACCCTCCCGACCTCTCGCCCAGGCCGTCGCCGCGGAATGGGAGGCCCAGGGCGACGAAATCCTCGCCGAGACGATGCCGCTCACCCGCCTCGTCAACACCGTCATCGACGGTGTCGTCGGCAACGAGCCGCCTGTGCGCGCCGACATCGTCGCCTTTGCGGGAAGCGATCTTGTCTGCTACCGGGCCGGATCGCCGGCGGGCCTTGCCGCAGCCCAGTCAGCCGCGTGGGATCCCGTACTCACCTGGGCCCGCGAGACGCTTGGGGCCACATTTGCGACCTGCGAGGGCATCATGCATGTCGCACAGCCTGATGCGGCGATCGCGCGTATCTCAGCAGCACTCGACGATCTCGACGCCTGGCACCTCACACCTCTCCACCAGATAACGACGCTGACCGGCTCGGCACTGATCGCCCTTGCCCATTTGAAGGGGGCGTTGAGCGTGGACGAGGCCTGGCGCGCCGCACACGTCGATGAGGATTGGCAGGTCTCGCGCTGGGGCGAGGATTCAGAAGCCGCCGCCCGCCGTGCACAGCGCTGGGGCGACATGCAGGCGGCCAGCAGCCTCGTTGAGTTGCTGCATGGCCGTTCGTGACCGTGCACGCGGCCGCTTGTCCTCCAATTGGCATTAACCGAACGTTATCGCGGACAGAACTAGGATGATTCCTCGCAATGACTGCGAGGTCAGACATGCACGGCGCCATGCGCATCCCCGAACTATCCCAACGCGATCGTTTCGTCCGCCGCGCGGTTGCGCAAAAGGGCGTGTGGGCGGTCGCCGGTGAAGACGGTCTGGCGCGCGTCGCCTCGCCCGATAATCCCGGCCAGGACGTGACGCTGCTCTGGACGGCTGAGTCCGAAGCGCGCCGCTGGGCCGACGTTCTGGTCACGAACCCGCGCGTCAAGATGATCCCGCTCAACGATCTGATTGCCGACGTGCTGCCCAAGCTCGCCGAACTCGATCGCTTGGCCGGTCTCGACTGGTCGGCAGATCCGATCGAATGCGAAGTTGACCCCAACGATCTTATCGCCCGCATGCGCCATGAAGGCGTGGAATCCTTCCTTCAGCGCACACGCCTGCACGGTTCCGTATGGATGCTCGAGGACGCTGATGGACCGGCGCTGCTCGTTGCCCATAACCATCCCAACCGGTTGATGCTGCCCTGTTGGGCAAGCCGCTCCGAGGCTGAGTCGCGCATCGAGGGTCCCTGGTACGAAATGCTGGCGGTCGAGATCCCGCTGCACAACTTCGTCCATGCCACGCTGCCCTGGCTCGTCGATCAGAACTGGCTCGTGGCCCCAGGCTATGCGCCCGGCGGTGATACGATGGAGATCGAGCCGCTCGATCTGGTCCGCCGCATCGAGCCCGAGGCGCTTGCCAAGAAAACGGCATGAGCTTTGGTGCTCCGGTTCCATAGGTGTGCTTCGACTGAGCGACAGACCGCGGCATCCTCCTTTGAAGGGTGATGAACCATGATCGCCGACAGCGAAATCCTGACCTACATCTTTCTCGGGTTCGTCGCCTTCCTGTTCGCCATGATCTTCTGGAACGTGCTGGGCGGATCGCGCAAGCCGCGTAGGCAGCGGCGTCCCGTCGAGGGCGGCACCGCCAGCGACAGCGGCGGCAGCGACACCGGCCCGCTGTTGGGTGTGCGCGGGCGGCGCAATC
>CAZDNY010000199.1:0-6333 GCA_964506885.1 uncultured Hyphomicrobiaceae bacterium
TCCGCTCGGGCTGGGTCCTGGGCGCCGGCGTCGAACATGCCTTCTCGCCCGGCATGACCGCCAAGCTCGAATACCTCCACATGGACTTCGGTCGCTACGAAGGCTTCAGCGAGAATCGCGAGGACTATGCGTTCGACAACCGCTTGGATCTGATCCGCGCCGGCGTGAACATGAAGTTCTGACGGTTAGAGGGCGGCGTCAGGCCTCAACAGCCCGACGCGCGGCGTCAGTCGCTGGCACAGGCCGCGGCTGGCGCCGTTCCTTCGTGGATCGACAAATCACGGATCAACGGATTGCGGCCCGAGAGCGCGTTTTCCGGATCCCACGCGATCCGCACGCTTTCGAAGCGACCGCCCTTGGCATCGTAGATGAGCAGACGCCCGGCAAGGCTGTCCCCGGCCTGGGTGATCTCCTTGAGCACTTCGGTGGCCTGCAGCGTGCCGACCACGCCGACGATGGCGCCCAGCACGCCGACCTCCGCACAGTTGGCGACTGTTCCGGGCGGTGGCGCCTCGGGGAAGATGCATCGGTAGGAGGGATAGGGATTGCCGTCCGCCCCGGTCAGGTGTGGCTTGAAGGTCGTCACGTATCCGTCGAACGGCCCGACGGCGGCAAACACCAGCGTCCGCTTGGCGAAGTAGCAGGCATCCGAGACCAGATAGCGTGTCGCGAAGTTATCCGAGCCGTCGCAGACGATGTCATAGCGCGAGATGATCTCGAGCGCGTTGCCCGCATCGAGCCGCGCGTTATAGGTCTCCACGCTCACATGCGGGTTGAGCCGCGCGATCATCTCCTTCGCGCTGTCGACCTTCGCCCGGCCCACATGCGCCGTATCGTGCACGATCTGGCGCTGCAGATTGTCGAGAGAAACGACGTCGTCGTCGATCACGCCGAGCGTGCCGACACCGGCCGCCGCCAGGTACATCAGCAACGGAGACCCCAGCCCGCCCGCGCCGATGATGAGCACGCGCGCGGCCTTGAGCTTCTGCTGGCCTTCCCCGCCCACTTCCTTCAGTACGAGGTGGCGCTTGTAGCGCTGGATTTCGTCCGCTGTCAGCATCGTATCTCGGCTTGCTCCGTCCTTGTGTGCGCGGCTCAGGTGCTCGGCGGTGCAACGAACAGTTCCGTGGAGATATAGCGGTCTGCGGCCGACGGCGCGAAAGTCACCACCGTCTTGCCGGCCATGTCGTCGCGCGCAGCAATGGTAAGCGCCGCTGCGACATTGGCGCCCGTCGAAATGCCGCCGGGAATTCCTTCCAGCTTGGCCAGCAGGCGCGAGACCTCGAAAGCCATCTCGTTGGGCACTGTCACGATCTCGTCGATCAGCGTGCGATCCAGAATCGACGGCACGAAGCCCGCGCCGATCCCCTGGATCTTGTGAGGCCCCTTCTCGCCCTTCGACAGCACCGGGCTTGCCGTCGGCTCGACGGCGATGATCTTGACGTCAGGATTGCGCGCTTTGAGAATGCGCCCGCAGCCGGTCAGCGTGCCGCCGGTGCCGACCCCGACTACGAGCGCATCGACCTTGCCGCCGGTGTCGCTCCAGATCTCTTCAGCCGTCGTCTTTTCATGGACCAGCGGATTGGCCGGATTGTCGAACTGCGCCGGCACCACGGCGTTGGGCGTTTCGGCCGCAAGCGCGTCAGCCTTCTTGACGGCACCACCCATGCCTTCCGCGGCCGGCGTCAGCACCAGTTCCGCCCCCAGATGCGTCAGAACTTTGCGCCGCTCCATCGACATCGATTCGGGCATGACGAGCACCAGCCGGTAACCGCGCGCGGCCGCCACGAAGGCGAGCGCGATGCCGGTGTTGCCCGATGTTGGTTCGATCAGCGTCGTCTCGCCGGGCTTGATCTTGCCCATCGACTCCAGCGTGTCGATCATCGAAACGCCGATACGGTCCTTGACGCTCGACAGCGGATTGAAGAACTCCAGCTTCAACAGCACGTCGGCTTTGGCATTCGACGCCTGCGCTACCTTGCCGAGCTTCACCATCGGCGTTTGCCCGATGGTCTCTGTGATGTTGTCGTAGACACGGCCGCGCCCCCACGACTGCGTTGCAGCGAGCGTCTTGATGTCGGGCATGTCGTTCATGGCGTTTCACCTGGGTTTCAAGTCTATTGGGCGCCGGGTATCGCGGGACGGATGGCTCCATCATCGGCGGCCCGGCTGCATGTTCTTGCTTTTCGCAGCAATTCCCGTCGATCTCAAGGTGGCGGCATGGGTCTGAAAATTCGCATCGGGCGGCTCGTCCGGCGCACCGTTTGCCGGCGACAGGGCTTCGGCAGGTGTTGCGTCCTTCCGCTCAGGATTTGCGCGCAGTGGTCTTGCCTTTTGCGCTGCGCGATCGAGCAGCCGTTTTCTTCGTTGCCACGCGCCCATTAGCCCCGCGCGTTGCCGTGCCGGTCGAGCCGAAGCCCCCGGCCCCGCGCCTCGTCGAAGTGGCCGACTTTTTCTCCGCAAGCTGCACACGTGTCACCGTTGCGATGACGAGCTGGGCGATCCGCTCTCCCCGACGCACGACGAATGGCTCCTGTCCGAGGTTGACGAGCAGCACCTTCACCTCGCCGCGATAATCGCTGTCGATCGTGCCCGGCGAATTGAGCACGGTGAGCCCATGCTTGTAGGCGAGGCCGGAACGCGGGCGCACCTGCGCCTCGGTGCCTTTGGGCAGTTCCAGAACGAGCCCCGTCGGGACAAGCGCGCGTGCACCCGGCGCCAGCGCGATGGGGGCGTCGTCGTCCACGGCCGCAACCAGGTCGAGGCCTGCCGCTTCATCGCTCTGGTAGGCCGGCAGCGGCAGATTGCGGGCATGGGCCAAGCGTACGATGCCGACCCGCAGCGCCCTTCTTGTCGTCATTCCGCGGCGTCCTCGCGCGCGCGCAGATGTTGCGCGATCCGTTCGACGAGCGCGCGCGCCACCTCGTCCTTGCTCATCTCCGGCCAGTCCTCCACACCGTGTGCGCTGACCAGATGCACCCGGTTATGATCACCTCCCATGATGCCGGTTTCGGGCGAGACGTCGTTGGCCACGATCCAGTCGGCGTTCTTCGACGTCAGCTTGCGTGCGGCATAATCCGTCACGTTGTCGGTCTCTGCCGCAAACCCGATGACGAGACCCGGACGCTTGCGCCCCTTGGCAGCAATGGTCTTGAGAATATCGGGGTTTTCGGTGAGCGTGAGCTTCGGCGTCTTCGCTCCCGCCTGCTTCTTGATCTTCGTGTTCTGCGCCGACGCCACACGCCAGTCCGCGACCGCCGCTGTGAAAATGCCGACGTCAGCCGGCAATGCCGCCTTCGCCGCCTCCAGCATCTGCGCTGCGGTTTCGACGTGGACCACGTCCACGCCTGGCGGATCGACCAGCGTTACCGGACCCGAAACCAGTGTCACGCGTGCACCCGCCGCCGAAGCCGCCGCGGCAATCGCATGGCCCTGCTTGCCCGACGAACGGTTGGCGATGTAGCGCACCGGATCGATCGGTTCGTGCGTCGGCCCGCTGGTCACCAGAACGTGCCGCCCTGCGAGCGGCAGCTCTTCGGGCCGCACATTGACGTTGGAGGCAGAAAGCGCGTGTGCCGTGCGTCCGAGTGCCGCGAGGATCGCCGTCACGAGATCGGGCACCTCGGGCAGCCGTCCGGGCCCCGCTTCGCCCCTCTCTGCCATCTCGCCCACGGCCGGGTCGATCACGGTGATGCCATCGGCCTTGAGCTGGGCGACATTGCGTTGCGTGGCCGGGTGCAGCCACATGCGCGGGTTCATTGCTGGTGCGACCAGCACCGGCTTGTCGGTCGCCATCAGGACCGTGGACGCCAGATCGTCGGCGTGCCCGCCCGCCATCTTGGCCAGCAGATCGGCAGTGGCCGGCGCCACGACGATCAGGTCGGCGTCGCGTGACAGGCGGATGTGGCCGATCTCGCGTTCCGCATCAAGATCGAACAGATTGGTAAACACCGGCTCGTTCGACAGCGCACCAACCGACAGCGGCGTGACGAATTGTTCCGCAGCGCGTGTCAGCACCGCGCGCACCGCGATGCCCTGCTCCTTGAGCCGTCGGATCAGGTCCAGGCACTTGTAGGCGGCGATCCCGCCGCCGATAATGAGAACGATGCGTTTGTGGGTCACGGGTGCAAAGATACGCGTTACGGGCCGTAGGGCCGCCATTGCCTGAGACGCGCTCAGGCGCGCCGAACCGGCATTTCTATAGCATATCGGGCCGGACAATGCGTTAAGCTGCCCGAACAGACCCGACCGGATCGGTTAGGGCTTGCGGCCTTATTTGGCGCCCGCGGCCGTATTTGGGGCCCGCGGCCATGCTAGGCTTGATAATCGAGCACCAGTCGGGGTCCGGTTGCCGGGCTGAAAAAGACTAGGCTCACCAGTAGGCGCATGAGGAATACGGTCCTTATGACCAGTGTGGACACACAGCAAAGGCCTTGGTGGCGACGATCGCGCGCGGCCCTCGCAGTGCTCGTCTTTGCGCTCGCATTGGCTGCCGGATATGCGGCGGGCCAACGGACGGCTCTTGCCGATGCAACTGCAAGCGATGTGGCCTCGGATTGCTTCAATGACGAGAGCCTGCGTCGCATAGAGGGCTGTACGGCGCTGCTGGAAGGCGGCGCCAAGCTGTCCACGACCGAGCGCAGCCTCGCCCACGCCATGCGCGCGCTTGCCTATTCCCTGCAGGGCGAGTTCACCCGGGCGCTGAAGGATTACGACGAGGCCATCCGCCTCAAGCCGGATTTCGATGTGGCGTTGAACAACCGCGCCTGGGCGCTTTTCAAGATGAAGCGGTATGACGAGGGTATGCGCGACGTCGAAAAGGCGTTGAAGATCGCCCCCTGGAGCGCGCACGCGTTCGACACGCGCGCACACCTCCATCATGTCCAGGGACGCACGCGCCAAGCCTTGCAGGACTATATCCTCGCCATGCGGTTCGGCGGCGAGAAGCTGGTCAAGCTTTACCAGTGCGGCCTCGAACTGCACGGCCTCTTCAATGGTCCCAACGACGGGCTCGAAAGCGAGGACTTGCGCAAGGCCTTGGCCAAATGCGTCCGCGACCAGAACTGCGATCCGCTGCCGCCCGACGAGGAATGTAGGCGCCCGACGTCCTGATCCGTTTTCAAGTCACGGCTGTACTTCCAGTCTCAGGCTCCGGTCCCCGCCCGCGCATATCCGATGACGGCAGACACCGCATCTTTCCATCGCCTGTACCCGGCTTCGCGCCCTGAGGCCTCCCCTGTGGGCGCAAACCGCCTGTCCGCAGCCCACTGCGCAGCAAAGCCCGCCTGATCCGGCAACACGCCCACGCTCGAGCCGGCAAGCCATGCGGTGCCCATCGCCGTCGTCTCCAGGATCCGCGGCCGCTCCACCGGCGCATCCAGTGTGTCGGCCAGCATCTGCAGCATGAGGTCGTTGGCGACCATGCCGCCGTCCACGCGAAGCGTCGTCTCCCCCGCCGCGGACCAGTCGCCCCGCATCGCCTCCAAAAGGTCGCGCGTCTGATACGCGTTGGCCTCCAGCACCGCGCGCGCCACTTCTGCAGCGCCCGTGTTCCGGGTCATGCCGAGCACCGCGCCACGAGCATCCGGCTCCCAGTAGGGCGCGCCCAGCCCGACGAACGCGGGCACCACGACTACGTTCTGTTTCGGATCCGCGCGCGCCGCCAGATTCTCAATGTCCGCAGATGCAGCGATGACCCCCAGGCCGTCGCGCAGCCACTGCACGGCAGCACCTGCAATGAAGATGGCCCCCTCCAGCGCGTAAGTCCGCTGACCGTCGAGTTCGTAGGCGAGCGTCGTCAAAAGCCGGTTGCGTGACGTGACGGCCTCAGCGCCGGTATTGAGCACGGCAAAGCAGCCTGTCCCGTAGGTCGCCTTCATCATGCCCGGTTCGAAGCACGCTTGCCCGATCGTGGCAGCATGCTGGTCGCCGGCGATCCCGGCGATCGGGATCGCAGCGCCGAGCAGGTCGGCATCGCACGTGCCGAACCGCGCGTTGCAGGAGTGCACTTCGGGTAGCAGCCCCATCGGCACGCCGAACGCGTCGCACAGGTCTGCGTCCCAGCGTCCCCGGTGAATATCGTAGAGCGCGGTGCGGCATGCATTGGTCGCGTCCGTTGCGTGGATGCGCCCGTCCGTCAAACGGTAGAGCAGCCAGCTGTCGACCGTCCCGAATGCCAGATGCCCGGCCTTGGCCGCGGCCCGCGCACCGTCGACGTGATCGAGCAGCCAGGCGATCTTGCTGGCGGAAAAATAGGGATCGAGACGCAGCCCGGTCTTGGCCGAAAGCTCCGGCTCCAATCCGGCTGCCGCGAGCCTGCGGCACATCTCGGCC
>CAZDNY010000200.1:0-6333 GCA_964506885.1 uncultured Hyphomicrobiaceae bacterium
CGATCGCCCCTGTCCCAGCGATGGATGGGCGGCATGATCCGGCGGCGGACGAGTGGCATTCCGCGGGGAGGGACGGCGCCCCGCAAACCCGGACGCCGTGAACAGTTCGGGCTAGCCCGCCTCCAGGAATCCGTGCGCCATCTCCAGGTTGACGGAAACGAGCTGCGAGACGCCTTTTTCGGCCATCGTCACGCCGAACAGCCGGTTCATGCGCGACATCGTCATCGGGTGGTGGGTGATGACCAGGAAGCGCGTCGCCGTATCCGCGGCCATTTTTTCCATCAGCGTGCAGAAGCGGTCGACGTTGGCGTCGTCGAGCGGCGCGTCCACCTCGTCGAGCACGCAGATCGGCGACGGGTTGGTCAGGAACACCGCAAAGATCAGCGACAAGGCCGTCAGCGTCTGCTCGCCGCCTGACAGCAGCGACAGCGTGGCGGGCTTCTTGCCCGGCGGCTTGGCGATGATTTCCAGCCCGCCTTCCAGCGGGTCCTCGCCCTCGATCATTTCCAGCCGCGCCTCGCCGCCGCCGAACAGCGTCGTGAACAGACGCGAGAAATGCCCGTTGACGGTGTGGAATGCCTCGTCGAGCCGCTTCTTGGCTTCGCGGTTCAATTGGCCGATGGCGCCGCGCAGTTTGTTCACCGCCTCTTCCACGTCACGCCGTTCCGCGTCCAGCGTCTCGAACTGTTCCGCCATGCTGGTCAGTTCGTCGTCCGCCGCCAGATTGACTCCGCCAAGCCGGTCGCGGTCGCTTTTTAGCTTGGCAAGCTGCCGCTCCACGGCGTCCATCGCGGGCAGTTCGTCGTCCGCCGCGTAGCCGGCCAGCGGCAGGCAGCCTTCTGGAATGACACCGAGCGTTTCGCGAATCCGGCGCACCTCGTCTGAACGGCGCTCGTGTGCAGCCTCCAGCTGCGCTTCGATCCGCGCGCGTGCTTCGCGGGCATCCGAGACGCTGGCCTGCGCCTCCCGCAGCGCCTTGCGCGCATCGTGCAAAGCGCCTTCTGCTCCCGCCAGCGCGTCGGCGGCTCGGCCCCGCTCGCCTTCGGCCGTCGCCACGGCGTCGAGCAGCGCATGCCGCCGCGCCTCGAGTTTCGCGGGAAGATCGGCCAGGGCTTCCAATTCGGCCTGTGTCGTCGCAGTGCGCTCGTTGAGCCGTGCAATCTGCTGCTCGGCATTGGTGCTGCGCGCCTGCCAGCGTTCCAGGTCGGCGCAGGCGGCTTCGCGCCGCTCGGCACGGCTCCGGCGCGCGCGCGCCAGCTCGGAAACGTGCGCGAGCGCTGCGTTGACCGCGGCGCGATGCTGCTCGGTGTGGGAGCGTGCACCGGCAAGGTCCGCCTCGATCTCGTCGATGGGCGGCAGTGACTCAAGCGCCAGGCCGTCCTCGTCCGCACGCGCGATCGCTTCGCTGAGATCGTCCTCTGCCCGCGCCCGCGCGTCACGGATGGCAGCGAGCCTCGCCTCGGTGTCGCGGGCGGCGCGGTCGGCGCTCGTCAGCTCATCTCGCGTCTGTCCGAGCCGCGCCTGCATCGCGCGCCAACTCTGCGTGAGCCTACGCTTCTCGGTCTCTGCCTCATCCAGCGCGGCCTGTGCCGCGGCTTCCGCCTCCGCGATCACGGCGGCCGTCTCGCGCGCCTCCGTCTCGTCGCGGGCGAGCGCGGCGAGCCTGTTCTTCTGGGCAAGACGCTGCGCGGCAGCCGTCGCACCATCGGCGGCGGCCACGTAGCCATCCCAACGCCAAAGATCACCTTCGCGGCTGACGAGCCGCTGGCCGGGTTTCAGGAGGGCTTGCAGCGCAGCCCCGTCTTCGCGCGCGACAATGCCGACTTGTGCAAGGCGCCGCTCGAGTTCCGCCGGTCCTCTGACATGATGCGCCAGGGGTTCAGTCTCAGCGGGCAGCTCCGGATCGGTGTCGCTTGCCGAAATCAGCCGCCAATGGACCGGTGCCGCGTCACTGGCCGGCGCATCCAGATCGTCACCGAGCGCGGCACCGAGCGCGGTTTCGTATCCCGGCGCCACGCGCAGCTGCTCGATGACGGGCGGCACGTCACCTTCACGCGGCACGACCAGCAGGCGCGACAGCGTCTCGCGTTCTGTTTCGACAGCCTTGATGGCGAGCCGCGCCTTCTCAGCCGCCGCACGTTTGCTGCGCAGGTCCTCGCTGAGCGCCGTGATGCGGTTCTCCGCGGCCTGTTGGCCGGCCTCGACGTCGGCCAGTTCCTCGACGAGCTGAGCCACCAGCGCGCTGAGCTGCTCGACCTTGTCGGACGTCGGTGCCGTATCTGCAATCTCACGCTCTTGCGCGTGCAGCGCCGCGATCTGCCGTTCCAGCTTTTCTCGCGTAGCACGACGCTCGGCCACCCCGGCCTCGAGCGCGCGCCGCGCCGCGCGCGCCTCAGCCGATCTCTGCGTCACTTCCGACAGCGCCGCCTCCGAGGACGCCAGCGCCGCCGCGGCCGCAGCGTGTGCGCCGTCCGCAGCGCTCTCCGCATCGGCAGAGGCCGCATCCGTATCACCGAGCGCGACGATCTCGGCCTCCAGCCGCTGCATCAGGTCGCGCGCTTCGCCGATCAGCGTTTCTTCGCGGATGAGATCGGCGGTCAGCTGCTGCGCGCGCGCTTCCAGCTCACGCTGCCGGTCGGCCGCCTGGCTCGCCTCGCGCTCGAAGGTTTCAACCTCCATCTTGACGCGATGCAGGGCGGCAGCACGCTGCGCCTCGGTTTCGCGCAACGCCGGCAGCGCTTCGGCCCGCTCGGTTTCTTCCTTCAGCGCCTGCGCCTCTGCCGCCAGCGCCTGCGTCAGGGTTTCCAGGCAATCGCGCAGGCTCGCCTCGCTCCGGTCCACCTGGGCCTGCGCGTCGGTCCATTTCAGATGCGCCAGCAGCGCGTCCTGCTTGCGGATATCCTCCGACAATTCCTTGTAGCGCCGCGCCTGCCGGGCCTGCCGCTTCAGCGTATCGATCTGCGACGTCACCTGCCCCAGGACGTCGTTGATGCGCGCCAGGTTCGTCTCGGCGGCCTTCAGGCGCAACTCCGCCTCGTGACGGCGCGAATGCAGGCCTGCGATGCCGGCGGCATCTTCCAGGATGCGGCGGCGCTGCTCGGGCTTGGCATTGACGATCTCGCCGATCTGTCCTTGGCGTACGAGGGCTGGCGAGCGCGCACCCGTTGCCGCGTCCTCGAACAGGATCTTGATGTCGCGCGCGCGCGCTTCCCGGCCGTTGATGCGATAGGCCGAGCCCGCCTCGCGCTCGATTCGCCGCGTGATTTCGATGCTGTCGGCGTCGTTGTATTCTGCCGGTGCCAGTCGCTCGCTGTTGTCGAGGAACATCGACACTTCCGCGACATTGCGCGCCGGCCGGTGCGTCGTGCCCGAAAAGATGACGTCGTCCATCGCCGCCGCACGCATCGACTTGTACGACGTCTCGCCCATCACCCAGCGGAGCGCTTCGAGCAGGTTCGATTTTCCACACCCGTTGGGGCCGACCACGCCCGTCAGCCCCGGCTCGATGACCAGTTCTGTCGGCTCCACGAACGATTTGAAGCCCAGCAATCTGAGGCGGCTGATCTTCATGGGTGGGGTGAGCAGCTCCGATGATTCGACGCGCGTTTTTTGCTGGGCACGCTGATGGTGAAAAGACAACGCAAAACGCGGCAGATAAAGCACGCAGCGGCCGCAACGTCACGATTCTTGAGGTCGCACCCGCTCAGGTAAACGCTCTAGCGGTTCGCCGCCGTCGCAGCCCCGGCACCGCCCTTGCCCGCCAGCGCCGCGTCAACCATCCCCGAAAGGTCCTCATACGACAGCACCCGTTTCACCAGCTTGCCGTCGACGAAGAAGTTGGGCGTGCCGATGATACCGAGTGTGCGCCCGCGGTCCTTGACCCACTTCAGACCGTTGATCATGTCCTGATTCTGCAGGCACTGGTCGAACTGGGCGCGAGACATCCCCACTTGTTGCGCGACAGCGTAAATGGCGTCGAGGCGAACCTCTTGGCTCACCCACTTGGCCTGCTGATCGAGGAATTTCCCGTAGAGATCGAGATATTTGTCCGGCCCCGCGCAGCGCAACGCGATCGTCGCATTGCCAGAGGTCTTCCCGATGGGGAATTCCCGCAGGATGAAGCGCACTTTGCCGGTGTCGATATAGGCCTTCTTGAACGCCGGGAACACGTCATTGTGGAACTTTCGGCAGTAAGGGCACGTCAGCGACATGTACTTGATCACGGTCACCGGCGCGTCCGCCTGGCCCCACGACATCTCCGGCAGCGTCCCGGTCTTCATGACCTCGGCGACCGAAGGGTCCTTGATCACTTCGCGCGCACCCGGCGGCCGTTCCATGACCTCACCGTTGAGCGGATTGATCATCTGCCGGTAGGAGGCGGTCTCGGTGCTCGACGTGGCGCCGCCATAGGCCGACGTCGACGCGCCGGGATCCTGGGTCGAGGTGCCGACGCTCAGTATCTGGTCGTTGGCGCAACCCGCGACGGCTGCTCCCAACCCGGCCGCCAAGCCGATTGCAATGATGCGTGCCAGCCGCAAAGCCTCTCCGCCCCCTAAACGTGCGATGCTACTTCAGCATCGGCTCGATCATCGCCTCGAAGCTCTCCAAACTAGGCGCGCCTTGAAGCTTCTTGCCGTTGATGAAGAATGACGGCGTGGCCGACACGCCAAACTGATCGGCGGCCCGTGCGCGCTGCGCGTTGATCTGGTCGAGCAGCTTCTGGTTCGTCAGGCACTTGTCGAACGTTTCCTGCGTGAAGCCGGCCTGCTTGGAGATCTCAAACAGTTTCGGCACCGGATTACCCTGCACATAGGCCCATTCCGCCTGCGTGTGGAACAGCATGTCGATCATCGGGTAGACTTTGTCTTCCGGCGCGCATCGCGCCAGCATCGAGGCCGCGGCAGCGAGATTGTCGAGCGGGAATTCGCGCATGATGAAGCGCACTTTGCCCGTGTCGATGTACTTTTCCTTGAGCTTGGGAAAGACCTCCTTGTGGAAGCTGGCGCAGTGGCCGCACGTCATGGAAGCATACTCGACGACGGTCACCTTGGCCTCTGCTGGTCCGAGCGCGACGTCGGCAAGGCCGTCGACCGTCTTCATCAGGTCTTCGACCGGGATTTCCGACGGGCCGGAACG
Organism: uncultured Hyphomicrobiaceae bacterium; assembly: GCA_964506885.1. Lineage (GTDB taxonomy): Bacteria > Pseudomonadota > Alphaproteobacteria > Rhizobiales > Hyphomicrobiaceae > JAEUMD01. The sequence goes on from CAZDNY010000200.1 coordinate 5,137, forward strand.
GCGCTGGGCAAAGGCGGATGGTGTTCCAAGGCCCATCGCCCCGACGATGGCGATTGTGCCCACGCCGGCAACGAGCTGGCGACGGGTCGGCGCGGCAACAGGGGTTCGACGGGCGGTATCAGTCACGTGGCAAGCTCCTTGATCGAGACAGGCGTGGTTTGCGCCAGCCGGCAGGTCTCGGTTCTGCATCCTGCAGTTCGATTTTTCCGGCCATAGCACGGCGCCACCGACGCATTAAGGCAAAACCCGCTTGAATGACAACTGAACAGCGGTTTTCCGCGGCGCGCTCGCCACATCACGTTTGCCTGAAATCTGTGTGAAAGGGCGCACTTGCCGCTCAGCGCTCGTCAGCCTCGGCCCCCGCGCGTGCCTTGCGCTCTGATGTGGGCGCCCAGCCGCGATAATGCCGCAGCGAGCGGATCGTTTTCCTGTGTCGATTTGGAGGGTTCCGCCGCCCTCGTCTGCCCCGCGTCTGGTGCCGCATTGATCCCTGCGGCGCGATCCGCGTCCGCCGCTTGTTCAATCGGCTCCTGCAACAGACGCAGGCTGGCAACGGCCCGATAGCCGAAATAGGCGTTGATCCGATCGATGATCTGCGCCGACTGGTACTGGATATCGAGCGCCACGGCGGGATCGACCTGAATCACAAGGGTGGCGCCCGGCCGTCCAGCCGATGCCTCGTCGGTCTCGGCATAAGTGTCCACCCCGCGCGGCCATTTCAGTTTCAGTGGACGCGTATCTCGGGCCAGTGCGCGGCCCACGATCTGTGGCCAGTCCATGATCAGGCTGGCGGCGGCAAACCCATGTTTTTCGAACGATTTTTGCGTGATGCGCGGCACCAGCGTGGCAATCGCGCGCGCCCCGAAGCCGCCGCCGCGCGGCTGCCAGACGGCATCGGCCGGAGACGGCCGCGCCGCCGTCCCCTCTCGCGCGCTTTGTGCCTCGTCCCGCTTTTTCAAGCTTGTTTCCCTGTTACCGCGTTTCCAGCGGCGCCAAGACCCCTTAACATCTGGTTAACGATTCGGATGATGCCAACCACCGCGACGGCGCCGAAACCGGCGCGATTTCTGGGGGCGCATTTGCCAGCTGTTGCCAGGAAGCAACTTCCCTTACGTCCGGCTGGTCCGGACACGGTCGCGGCCCTCCTCGACTGGTACGACCGCGAGCGCCGCGATCTGCCCTGGCGTGTCGCGCCCG
>CAZDNY010000201.1:0-6319 GCA_964506885.1 uncultured Hyphomicrobiaceae bacterium
TCGGCGATGGGACCTTTCTACTGCCCGCTCGACCAGAAGATCTACGTCGACCTGTCATTTTACGAGCAGTTGAAGCGACGCTTCCAGGCTCCAGGTGACTTTGCCCAGGCCTATGTGATCGCGCACGAGGTCGGCCATCACGTGCAAAAGCTGCTCGGCATTGCCGACAAGGTCCAGTCGTTGAAGTCCCGCATGTCGGAGCGCGACAGCAACGCCCTGCAGGTGCGCATGGAGTTGCAGGCCGACTGCCTCGCCGGTGTTTGGGCCAATCTCAACCATCAGCTCAACAACCGCCTCGAGCAGGGTGACATCGAGGAAGGTCTCAACGCCGCCAGCGCCATCGGCGACGACATGATCCAGCGCAAGACACAAGGTCACATCGTCCCCGACGCCTTCACCCATGGCTCCTCCGCCCAGCGCGTGCGCTGGTTCCGGCAAGGCTTCGAGTCGGGCCGCATGCAGACCTGCGATACCTTCTCGGCGGACCGGCTCTAGCATCTGCAAAAAGCCACACGAGTGAAAAACCGCGCAGGGACGAAACGACGGTGACCACGCCAGACCGCAGTCTTGACGCACCACACATCCCGGGGCTCGACCACGACGCCATGCGTCTGATCGGCGGGCGCTACGAGCCGATCTCGGCGCCCGACGGAGCGGTGCTGTTTCAGCCCGGACAGGCCTGTGAGCGCTTGGTCCTGCTCACCGACGGCCAGGTGCGCGTACGCATGGTTTCCGAATCCGGTCGCGAGATCGAACTCTATCGCGTGCATCCGGGCGAGACCTGCGTCATGTCGATCGCCTGCATGATGGGCGAGCGACCCTATCAGGCGGAGGGCCTTGCTGACGGGCCCATCCAGGGTGTTGCCATCAGCCGTGGCCTGTTCCGGGAAATGCTGGGGGCCTCCGCCGCATTTCGCGATGCGGTGCTGACGGTGCAGACGCGGCGCATCTTTGATCTGGTGAGCCTCGTCGACGAACTGGCGTTCCATCGCACCGAGTCGCGCCTCGCTGCACGCCTGCTGCAGCGCGCCGGCTCCAGCGACGCCGTCGCCGAGACGCACCAGGAACTGGCCCTGGATATCGGCACCGCGCGCGAGGTCGTCAGCCGACGACTGAAGCGCTTCGAGACACAAGGGCTGGTCGCACTCGAACGCGGGCGGGTGCGCATCCTCGACCGTGATGGCCTGAGTGCGCTGACGAGCGCCGAGATCTGACCGGCCCAACGCCCCCGCTCATGGCTTCTGGACCGGACCTTCGTGCTCAATTGCCACTAATTGGCAAGGCCGGTCAGCATGACGTGCACCCACCATTTGTGATCGCCGTCACGGACGCGCACGCAAGTTTGTATTAATAATGATAGTCACTGGCATGGTGCTGGCGGACCTGGATGTATCGCTTTCAGCGGCGCAGGCGGACCGCGGGCCCATCGCGAGCGTCGCCGGGGCTATATGCGCGGGCCTGGTCATGCCGTTCTTGACGCAGACCAGCCTGCATGGCCGCAAATGAACATTCGGGAGTGAATTTCATGACCACGAACGTGGGTACCATCGACCGCATCTTGCGCATCATCGTCGGCGCCGCGCTCATCGCATGGGCGCTGGGCTTCCTGCCGGGAATTGCACCCTCGCCCTGGGGCTGGATCGGCGTCGTACCGCTTCTGACGGCCGTTGTCGGCTACTGCCCGGCCTATTCCATCCTCGGCATGTCGACCTGCTCGAAGCGGGCCTGAGACTTCAGCAAGGCGCCTTACGCCGCTGGCCGGGTTGCGATGAAATCAACAAGGCGGGTGCCGCTGGCGCCCGCCTTTTGTTCGCTTGGTGCGATCTGCGTGAAGTCGACGGGACCTACAGCGCGTTGCCGACGTACGTGTCGACACTGCACGGGATGCCCTTCGCGATCAGCGAGCCGCACACGCGCTGCGCGTCCTGATCCGAAGTGAAAGGCCCGGCCACCAGCGCATAGGGCGCAGCCGACGTGTTGCCCATCACGTAGCGCGGCTGCAAGCCGCTCAGTTCGCTCCCGTAACGTTCAGCCATCAACGACCAACTGAGCCGAAGTGCGTCGACCGACGGTCCCGCGGTAAGACGGATGCCGATCGGCTTCGCCGAACGGGTCACCACGGGTGCGCCGAAACGGATCGGCTCAGCCGGCTTATCCGCCGTCGGCTTGATCGCGGCCGCTCCCGATGCCGCCACACTGCCCGTCTCGATCGATTGCGGCGTTGTCGGCGTCACCGCGACCGTCGGCCGCTTGAGTTGAACGATCGGCGACGACCTGCGCGGCGCCACGCCGGCCGGTTTGCGATCCGGCAGCGGAATGGCGACATCCGATCCCGGTTGCGCAGCGGCCAGTGTCTCCGGCGCGCCCTGCGTCGTGACGATTGCCCCGTTGACGAGCTCGAAAGAGCGCGGTGAGCCTGATTGAGGCTTTGCCGCCGCGGTATCTGTTGCCGGCGCGACCGCCTGCGGTGCACCGATCGCGCTGGCGAGCGCGCGTTGTGTGGCCTCCGCGCCCGCGGCGCTCTCTGCGTCACCCGCAGCCGCCCGCGATTCCCTTGACGCCGGCGTGATGGAAGCCGTTTCAGCCGGCCGATCTGATCCGGCAACCGGCCCCGCGGCCAGACGCGCTGCCTGCAACTCCTTTTCAAGTTGGGAGATCCGCAGCTCGGCTGCCTTGACCCGCGCATCGCGATCGCCAAGCTCCAGCCGCAGGCGTGCCACTTCGGCCTGTGATTTGCTCAGTGTCGCCCTCAGTTTCTTCACTTCCGCGATCGCCGCCGACCGGTTCTGGTCGTTGCCTTGCGGCTGCGTCAGCACCGGGCCAATCGATGGCAACCAGTCGTTCAGGAACTGCGGCTTGAAAACGATCGCCGCAAGATAAGCACCCGCAGCCAGTGCCAGCACGCCCCAGGACAGCACATAACCTGTACGGCGCGCGGTCCCTTTCAGAGTTGCCGGCGCGATCCGCTCGGGCGCGGGGCCCAACGCAGCCGCAGGCGACACCGGCTGTGGCGCTGGCGCACGATTGGGTCGGGGAGTGGCTGTTTCGAACATGGACCGCCTGCAATTCCATTCAATAAAATAAGGTTTGGCCAGCGCCGTGGTTGCGCTTGCACCTAGGCCGCACGCTGTCTGAGTCCCCGGTTGGAATCAACTTGGCCGCACCCAGTGTTGCAAATCTGCCTGTGGAAGGGGTCACAGCCGCCGGATGCCCGAGGTCCGGTCGATTTTCCGCGGCAGGCGATAGTCCTGGGGCCTTCGAGTAGTGCCAATCGACACCAAAAGCAGATACAACCCTGATGCGCTTGGCAGCACCGGACCGCGCATGGCAGCGGGAACCGGGCGCGGTAGGCGAGGACCAGGTAACAACACTGCGCCGCGTACACCGGCGATCCGGTATGCAACTTGCTGGACTGGACGCACGCTGGCTGCAAAACCTGCCAAAGCTGGTGAAGACAGCGCCAAATCTGTTGGCGCATGCTGGAAAATTGATCGAATCCGGACGATGGAAGGGGCGCCGGCTCCGACGGCAAGGGAAGATCCGAGGGGGTACATGTCTGCAACGCCACTGATGATCGTCGTGCTCGCCGCGGGCAAGGGCACCAGGATGAAATCTGCTCTGCCGAAGGTCATGCACCCGGTCGGCGGCCGGGCCATGCTGGGACACGTTCTGGACCTCGCGCGCGCAAGCGATGCCGACCGGATCGCCGTGGTCGTGGGCCCCGGCATGGACGAAGTCAAGAACGCAGCTCTCGCCATTGCCCCCGGGGCGGAAGTCTACGTCCAGAAAGACCAGCTCGGCACCGCCGATGCCCTCAAGGCCGCAAACCCCGCCATCGCCTCCCACCAGGGCGACGTCATCGTCCTTTACGCCGACACCCCTCTCATCGAAGCCGATACGATCGCCCGCCTGCGCGCAACGCTCGATGCAGGCGCGGCTGTCGCCGTGCTCGGCTTCGATGCTGCCGATCCCGACGGCTATGGCCGCTTGCTGACCGAGGCCGACGGCACCCTCAATGCGATCCGCGAACACAAGGATGCCAGCGACTCCGAGCTCCAGATCCGCTTGTGCAATTCGGGTGTGATGGCGTTCCGGGTCCCCGACCTCGCCGGCGTGCTCGCCCGCATTGGCAACGCCAACGCCAAGGGCGAATACTATCTCACCGACGCCGTCGAGATCGTGCGCGCCGATGGTGGGCGCGCCGCAGTCGTACGGTGTCCTGAAACCGAGGTTCTCGGCGTCAACTCGCGTGTCGAACTGGCCGAAGCCGAAGCGATCTTCCAGAACCGCCGCCGCCATCAAGTCATGCTGGACGGCGCCACCCTGATCGCGCCTGAAACCGTCTGGTTCAGCTACGACACGGTGATCGGCCGCGACGTCACCATCCAGCCCAACGTATTCTTTGGGCAAGGCGTGACCGTCGAGGATGGTGCCGAGATCCTTGCCAATTGCCACTTCGAGCGCGCCCATATCGGCAAGGGCGCCCGGGTCGGCCCCTTCGCCCGCCTGCGTCCCGGCGCCAAACTGGGGCCCGACGTGCGCATCGGCAATTTCGTCGAAGTGAAGAACCTCGAGATGCTTGAAGGCTCCAAGGCCAACCATCTCGCCTATCTGGGCGACGGCCAGGTCGGCCCCAAGGCCAACATCGGCGCGGGCACGATCTTCTGCAACTACGACGGCTTCTTCAAGCACAAGACCATCATCGGCGCCGGTGCCTTCGTCGGCTCCAATTCATCTCTGGTCGCGCCCGTTACGATCGGGGAGGGTGCCTACATCGGTTCGGGCAGCGTCATCTCCAAGGATGTCAGTCCGGGCAGTCTGGCTCTGGAACGCGCAACCCAGGAAGAGCGGCCCGGCTGGGCAGAAAAATTCCGGATCATGATGACGAAGCGCAAGGCAGCCGCAGCCAAGGGATGACTGCGTTGAGCACCGCCGTGGCGCGGACATCGGCAGGCATGCACACGACAACGAAGCGAGCAGAAACAGCATGTGTGGTATCGTAGGAATTCTGGGCAATAAGCCTGTGGCACTCGATCTGGTCGATGCCTTGCGACGCCTTGAGTATCGCGGCTACGACAGCGCCGGTATCGCCACGGTCGAGAATGGCCGTCTGGAGCGCCGCCGCGCCGAAGGTAAGCTGCGCAACCTCGAAACGCGCCTCGCCACCGAGCCGCTCAACGGACATATCGGCATCGGCCATACACGATGGGCAACGCATGGCCGCCCCACCGAGCGCAACGCGCATCCGCACATGACGCCGCGCGTATCCGTGGTTCACAACGGTATCATCGAGAACTTCCGCGAACTGCGCGAGGAGCTGACCAAAGCCGGATACGTCTTCGAGACCGAGACCGATACGGAGGCCGTCGTCCACCTCATCACCCACGAAATGGACAAAGGGCAGGGGCCGGTCGATGCGGTCAAGGCTGCCTTGAAGCGGCTTCAGGGCGCCTTTGCGCTGGCCATCATCTTCGCCGGCGAGAACGATCTCATGATGGCCGCCCGCCTCGGCAGCCCCTTGGTTGTCGGTCATGGCGAAGGCCAGATGTACTTGGGCTCTGACGCCATCGCGCTGGCCCCATTCACCGACACCGTAACGTATCTGGAGGAGGGTGACTTTGCCGTCCTGCGCCAGGACCACGTCACCATCTACGACCATGACGGCAACCCCGCCGCGCGCACCGCCGTCAAGTCGCAGGCCAACGCTCTGCTGGTCGACAAGGGCAACCACCGCCACTTCATGGCCAAGGAGATCCACGAACAGCCCGAAGTGATCAGTCACACGCTGGCGCACTACCTCGACATGGCCGAGGGTCGTGTGCGCATGCCCGAGATCGGCATCGATTTGGCGGCGATACCGCGCGTCACCATCTCGGCGTGCGGCACCGCTTACTACGCGGGCCTTGTTGCCAAGTACTGGATCGAACGGTTCGCGCGCGTGCCCGTCGAGATCGATATCGCCTCAGAACTCAGATACCGCGAGGCACCGCTGCCACCGGGCGGACTCGCCATCTTCGTCTCGCAGTCGGGCGAGACTGCCGACACGCTGGCGACCCTGCGCTACTGCAAGCAGAACGGCCAGCATATCGCCTCCGTCGTCAACGTCCGCACCTCCACGATCGCGCGTGAGTCCGATGTGGTCCTGCCCACGCTCGCCGGGCCGGAGATCGGCGTCGCCTCCACCAAGGCCTTCACCTGTCAGTTGACCGCGCTGGCCTGCTTCGCCCTGGCCTTGGGCCGGGCGCGCGGCACCATCGACGAGGAAACCGAGCGCATGCTCGTCAAGGAGCTGATGGAGGTTCCCCGCCAGATCGCCAAC
>CAZDNY010000202.1:0-6278 GCA_964506885.1 uncultured Hyphomicrobiaceae bacterium
CGCGCAGGCCTGGGCATGCCGGTCGATGGCGCCATCACCCCTGCACCAGGCCCGGCGACCCCCATCGGTCTCGCTCCGGCCTCGCAGCGGGAAAGCTTCGCCGCCGCGTCGCCACCGGATGCCCGCGCGCTTGGACGCCAGCCCTCCACACTCCAGGCGCAGCTGTCCAATATTCTGGCCGCCCACCGCCCGCAGACGCTGGAAGCACCGGAAACGCGCATGCCAGCCGCCACCGCGCGCCCCGAAGCCACCCGCGCGGCCTCATCTCCGGCTCTGCGCCCGGCCATTCAACCTGACATGCCGTCTTCTCAGGGAGCCGCCGCCCCCGCGGCAAGCGGCACGCACCTCATTCAGATCGGCGCCTACAACACCGCCGACGAGGCCCAGCGTCAGCTTCGGGCCATCCGCGAGCGTGCCGAACCCGTTCTTGCGCGCGCCGCACCCGTAACCGAAACCGTGACGCGCGGACAGCGTCGCTTCTACCGCGCCCGCTTCGCCGGTTTCGATTCGCAAGGCGCAACCAGCGCCTGCCAGGAATTGCGGCGCCGCTCGATCGATTGCTTCGTCACCAAGACACGCTGAAGTCCAGCGGCGCCCCATCGCGCCACTGGCCACCGCAAAGCCGCTCCTACTCAGGGACGATCTCGAGAAGCACGTCCTTGGCTTCGTTGATTTTCGCAGCCAGATAGGTCGAGCCGCCGCGATCGGGATGAAGCTTCAGCATCAGTTCGCGATGCGCCCTGCGGATATCCTCGCGCGTGGCCCCAGGCTCCACGCCGAGGATCTCATAGGCCTCCTCGATGTCCATGCGTCCGTCCGGCCCGCCCGAAAACCGCTCTTCACCGCGTTTGACATCCTCGCGCCAGTTCGGATGCATCTGATCGAGATAAGCCTCGATGATCTGCGCCGACTGCGGATCGCCGACCCGGCAGTCCTGCCACAGCAATGCCAGTTCCTCAGGCTTCAGGCTTTCGAGCGCGCGCCCCTCGAACAGCCCTTTCAAGACGCGCCCGCTGATCTGGCCTGTCTCCAGGTCGAGCCGCATTTCCAGATGATCGGTCACCACATGCGAGGACTGCCCGTCGCGTTGGCCGGCCGGCCTGAAGGCACCGCCGCCGCCGGTTCCCGACAGCAGCCACAGGCCCAGCATGGCCAGAGGTACGGCCAGTTGGATGCCACCGCGCAGCATCGCCAGCAGGGCAATGCCCAGGGCAGCGAAGCCGCCCACCTGGCGCACGCGCCGCGCCATAACCGCCGGGCTGGTGCGCAGGAACCAGCGCAGCAGGAATGCAAGCGCGGCAACCGCCACCACGGAAAGGAGGAATGTGCGCATCAACCCCCACCCTTCGGCGGCGTCCGCGGCGCCGGCAGCGCCGCCAGAAGCCTGCGCGCGCCCGTCCCCGACCGCCCATCGCTCAACGCCTCGAGCGCCTTGCGCCCGCCCGCCGCATAAACCGCAACGGCACTGAGCAGATCGCGAAGCTGCGAGGCCGAGCCCTGGTCGAAGCGGCAATGCGCACCGCCCGTGATACGCGCTATCTCGGCAAACGCCGTGCTGGCCGTCGGATCGCGCCCCTCCTGGAACAGGAACACGGGGATGCCGACGAGCTTGAGTTCACCCGCCTTGGCGCACAGCAGATCGATATCCTCTTCGACGCAATCGCCGACATAGACCATGGCGCCGACCTTGTGACGCGACGCCTCGGCGCGCGCATGGCTCAGCACCTTGCCGATCTGCGTGCGCCCGCCCTGGCATGTCACCGTCGTCATCAAACGCGCCAGCGCTGCCGGATCGCTGACCCACTTGGAGGCGCGGCACTCCCCGAACCCGCGGAAATAAACGAGCTGCACATCGAGCCCGCCGATCGTCTTCACCGCCTCGAACATCTCCGCCTGATTGGCGAGCGCCATGTCCCAGGTCGGCGCCCGGCTCATCGTCGCATCCATGGCAAAGATCAGCCGTCCCCGTTCCGCACTGGGCGAGAGCGGACCGACCGCTTTCATTTTGGCGATGAAATCGGCCACTTCTGCAGCGCCCGTGCGCCGTTCCGCCGGCATGCCCGCACCGCTGCCCTTGGCCGGCGGCGCGTGACGCACCGGCCCGCTACCGGTCACCACCGGTTTGTCCGTCGGCTTGGTTGGCTTGGCCATTGCGAGAACTCACGCGTTGCTCAGCGGGTTGGGCGGGCCCTGGCGAGGGCCTGCATGTGAACATGGCGTCCCCCCGTCTGCGAGGCAATCCCGGCCTGCCGGATCATTCACCATCCGACAAGAGCGCCGCGTTCCCGCCCGATGCCGTGGTGTCGATGCTGACGACCCGCTCGGTGGCCAGCGCCGGCAGCATCCATGGCCCGCCCGCCTTCGGCCCGGTCCCCGAAAGCCCCTCTCCGCCGAACGGCTGAACGCCCGGCACCGCACCGATTTGGTTGCGGTTGACATAGACATTCCCGACCCGCGCCCGCTCGGCGACCATCTCGGCCACCGCCTCGATGCGGCTGTGCACCGACAGCGTCAATCCGTAGCCCATGTCGTTGATCGCACCGATGACCCGGTCGAGATGTCCGCGCTGATATCGGATCAGGGTCAGGATCGGGCCAAACAACTCCCCGCCGATATCACCGAGCTTGTCGATTTCGTAGACGGCCGGCGTCACATAGGTCCCCACCCTGCACGCATCGGGCAGGTCCACATCCACGATCGTGCGATGCGCCCGCGACAGCCGCAACTTCGCCGCTTCCAGGCGATCCTGCGCGTCCTCTTCGATCACCGGCCCGATGTCGGTGGCATAGTCCATCGGGTCGCCCACATCGAGCGCTTCGGTGGCCCCGGCCAGCAGATCGATCATTCGCCGCGCCACATCCTCTTGCACAAACAATACGCGCGCCGCCGAGCAGCGCTGCCCGGCGCTGTCGAAGGCCGATCGCACCGCATCGCGCACCACTTGTTCGGGCAGCGCCGTCGAATCCGCGATCATCGCGTTGATGCCGCCCGTCTCGGCGACGAACGGAACAATTGCACCGCGCCGCTCTGCCAGCGCCTTCTGGATCGTCCAGGCGGTTTCGTTCGATCCGGTGAACAGCACACCCTTGATGCGCGCATCGCGCACCAGCGCCGCACCGATCTCACCGCCGCCGGGCAGCAGATGCAGACAGTCGACGGGCACGCCCGCCTCGTGCATCAGGCGCACCGCCAGCCATGCCGTGATCGGGCTCTGCTCGGCAGGCTTTGCCAGAACCGGATTGCCGGCCACCAGCGCAGCCGCCACCTGCCCCGTGAAGATCGCCAGCGGAAAATTCCACGGGGAGATCGCCGCCATTGGCCCGCGCGCCCGCAAGGCCAGCGTGTTGCGCTCGCCCGTCGGCCCCTTCAGAAGCTGCGGGGCCGTGAACGTCCCGCGTGCGGCCTGCGCATAGTAGCGCAGGAAATCGACCGCCTCGCGCAGGTCGGCCTGCGCGTTTTCCAGCGTCTTGCCCGTCTCGCGCACCATCACGGCCATCAGCCGGGCGCGATCGCGCATGAACATTGCAGCCGTCGCCTCCAGGATGTCGGCGCGCACCGCAACCGGTGTCATGTCCCAGCGATGTGCCGCCCGGCTGGCGCTGTCGATCGCCCGCTGCACGCTCTCGCGCGAGGCGAACGATACGGTCCCGATGCGCTCGCGCCGGTCGTGCGGGCAGATCGCCAGATGCGGCTCGCCTGCCTCCGCAATCTCGCGGCCGTCCACGATCGGCACGGCGTTGAAGCCGCCACTAATCGCCGCGCTCATCTCTGCCAGCAGCCCCGCGCGAACGGCCGGCTCGCTCAGCGCCAGGCCTTCGGCGACGGCGCGCTCGGGCTGCAGGATGTCGCGCGGCTTGACGAGATGCGTTTGCTCCTCGACCCGCGACCTGCCCGCTTCCGCCCACGTCTGCGTCAGTTCCGCGACGGGGTCGGCGATAATATCACCCGCTGCGATTCCAGGATCGGCGAGCTGATGCACGAATGAGGAATTGGCGCCGTTCTCCAGCAGGCGGCGCACGAGATAGGAGAGCAGATCGGCATGTTCGCCGACCGGCGCATAGATCCGGCAGGGCCGGCCCAGCGCGGCGGGCCCCATCACTTCCGCGTAGAGCGCATCCCCCATGCCGTAAAGCCGCTGCAGCTCGAACTTCGCATTACCGCCCGCGATGTGTACGGCAGCCAGTGACTGCGCATTGTGTGTGGCGAATGCCGGATAGAACGCGTTCTGGTCGCTCAGCATGTAGCGCACCGCCGCCATGAACGACAGGTCCGTATGCGCCTTGCGCGTCAGCACGGGATAGTCGGCGAGCCCACGCTCCTGCGCCCATTTGATTTCGCTGTCCCAGTAGGCGCCCTTGACCAGTCTGACGGGAATGCGTTTGCCCGTCGTCTGCGACACCCGCCTCAGCCATCGCAACACCGGGATCGAGCGTTTCGAGTACGCCTGCACCGCGATGCCAAGTCCCTGCCAGCCGGCCAGTGCCGGATTGGCAAGCATCTGCCCGAACACTTCCAGTTCCAGATCCAGCCGGTCCTGCTCTTCCGCATCGATCATCACGCCGATGCCGCGCTCGCGTGCTGCACGCAGCAGCGTCACCAGTCGCGGATAGAGTTCCGCCCTGAGGCGCTCTTCCTTGCCCGGCTCGAAGCGCGCGTGCAGTGCAGACAGCTTCACCGAGATGTTGGGCCGCGTCATGAGCACGTCGGCATGGTCCGATTGCATCGGCCCGGCGGCCTTGCCGATCGCCTCGATGGCAGCCGCATAGCGATCATAGTAGCGTTTGGCATCCGCCTCCGATCGCGCTGCCTCGCCCAGCATGTCATAGGAGATGCGATAGCCGCGCGCCTCCAGCGCACGGGCCCGCGAAATCGCCTTGTCGATGTTGGCGCCGATCACGAACTGCTCGCCCATCAGCTTGACCGCGCGGCGCAGCGCCTGGCGGATCACGCCCTCACCACTACGCGCAACAAGCCGCTTGACCGCATCGACCGGCGAACGCCCCGCCGCTTCGCCGAGCTTGACCACGCCGCCCGTCAGCATCAGCCCGAACGTCGAGGCATTGACGAAAAAGCTGCCCGAATGTCCCAGGTGCTTGGCCCATTGACCATCGCCGATCTTGTCGGCGATGAGCCGGTCCGCTGTCTCCGCGTCCGGAATGCGCAGCAACGCCTCGGCCACGCACATCAAGATCACGCCTTCCTCGCTCGACAGGCCGTATTCGCTCATGAAGGCATCGAAGCCGCGGCCGTGAACGCTGGCACCTCGCACGGCATTGACCAGCCGCAGCGCCAATTCGCCGGTGCGCCGCGCCTCGTCCTCGGTCCACGCCGCACGCTCGATCAGCGCGCCGACCAGCCGCGGCTCGTCGAACAGGTGGTAGGCCGAAATCTCCTCGCGCTGAGGCAGTGCTGTCTGACGCACGGCCGCCTCCGCCGCATGTGCCGCCTCTCGCGTCGTCTTGAACACCGCCATGCCGCTTTGCCTCATCCGCATCTGCCCGCAAGAGGGACATGCGTGCTGCCGCTCCCCGCCACCACAGTTGTGCCGGCCCGAACCGCCTGCCGATTCGGATTCCGCGCAACCTTAGCAGATCGCACCGCTCCACAGCCCCGCGTTTCTCGCCGGCCGTGGCCGCACCCGGGCTGCACCATCGGACCGCCTGTGCCCTCTTGACGCCGTCCGCGCCAAGGCACAGCTTGCCCCTCCCATCGAGCAATCGGATCTGCCGCCCCCAGCCCAATCGAGGATTGAGACGACCATGGCGCGCGCGCCTTCGACGCCCAAGATCACCCGCACCCTCAAGGACCTGCGCCGGCACATTGCGCGTTATCGCAAGGCCGGCGAAACGATAGCCCTGGTCCCGACCATGGGCGCGCTCCACGACGGCCACCTGACACTCGTCGCCACCGCCAGGAAGAAAGCGGCGCGCGCTGTCGTCTCGATTTTCGTCAACCCGACACAGTTTGCGCCCAACGAGGATTTGGCACGCTACCCCCGTGACGAAGCCGGCGATCTTGAAAAGCTGGCAGCCGTCGGCGCCGATCTCGTCTGGGCACCGACGCGCGAAGAAATGTACGCGCCGGGCTTTGCCACCCGGATCGAGGTCGCGGGCGCGGCCGAGGGGCTGGAAGGTGCCTTTCGGCCGCACCACTTCGGCGGTGTCGCGACCGTCTGCTGCAAGCTGTTCAGCCAGGTCACGCCCGATGTCGCCATCTTCGGCGAAAAGGACTACCAGCAGCTCTGCGTCATCCGCCAGATGGTGCGCGACCTGAACCTG
>CAZDNY010000203.1:0-6214 GCA_964506885.1 uncultured Hyphomicrobiaceae bacterium
CGGCGCGGTGCTTTTCCAGCGTGCAGATCATGTAGAGGCCGGCGGCCTTGGTTTTCGCAGGCGCCGTCGCCGGATCCGGGCGCCGGTAGTGCGCCATCGTCAGGCGGATACCCTTCAGCCGCTGCTCCATCGGGAAGTAGGACCCCCAATCCCATGCCGCGATCGCCAGATGGACTTTCGTCTGCTGGGCCGAGACCCCCATCTGCTCGCTGCCACGCCAAGCCAGCGGCCGGATATAGGCGTTGGTCAGGTTGTTGGCCTTGACGGTTTCGCGACAGGCAGCATCAATCTCGGCCACGCTGTAGGGAATGGTGAAATCCATGGTCTGCGCGCCGGCAACCAGCCGCTCCGTGTGCTCCGTCAGCTTGAAGATCTCGCCGTCATAGGCACGTTCACCCTCGAAAACAGCGCTCGCATAGTGCAGCGCATGGGTGAGGAAATGGATGTTGGCCTCCCGCCACGGTATGAGCTTCCCGTCGAACCAGATGACACCGTCGCGATCATGATAGGGAACGAGTTCGGCCATGCCTGAAGATCCTGATAGGTTGCGACCGAGATGCCGCGAGATCCTTATCTCCACAACCCCCAAGCGTCGCTGAACCGCGCCCGGTTCACGCGCCCCCGCTCGAGTGTTGCTGCTGGTTGCATTGCAAGCGTCAGCCCGATGGGATGACCGCTCAATTCGATGCACCAACGCACTTGCCACATCTGAGCCCATAGATAAAGGCACATCGACCGCATCTTTTTGCAAAACGAGGCGCATCGTCCGATGATCGGCGCATGATCCCTGGCCCGCTGCGCACGCTGAGCACGACGCTTGGCAACGCGCTGCCAGCAGAGCTCCATCATAATGTCTTCTTATGATGTCGATCAGTCAACACAGCTTTACCTTATGTCAGAGGTTCGCTAGAGCCATTCTAAATTCCAACACCGAGTATCACGCACACGCGATCAGGAGGCGTTATCGCAATGAACGAGATGAGCAAATGTCCGGTACACGGCGTCATGGCAAACGTGACGTTCGCCCGCCGCTCGAACAAGGACTGGTGGCCCAACCAGCTCAACCTCAAGATCCTGCATCAGAACCAGCCCGCCGTTAATCCGCTGGGCGAGGCATTCAATTACGCCGAAGAGTTCCAGAAGCTCGATCTCGCCGCGGTCAAGAAGGACCTCACCGCGCTGATGACCGACAGCCAGGACTGGTGGCCGGCCGACTATGGTCACTACGGCGGACTGTTCATTCGCATGGCGTGGCATGCCGCCGGCACCTACCGCACGGCCGACGGCCGCGGCGGCGCCGGCACCGGCAACCAGCGCTTCGCCCCACTCAACAGCTGGCCCGACAACGGTAACCTCGACAAGGCCCGCCGCCTGCTGTGGCCGATCAAGAAGAAGTACGGCAACAAGCTCTCCTGGGCCGACCTCTATATCCTGGCCGGCAACGTCGCGATTGAGTCGATGGGTGGCAAGACCTTCGGCTTCGGCGGCGGTCGTGAAGACATCTGGGAACCGGAAGAGGACATCTACTGGGGCTCGGAAGCCGAATGGCTGGCAACCAGCGACACCGCCAACAGCCGCTACACCGGTGAACGCGAACTGGAGAACCCCCTTGCCGCCGTGCAGATGGGACTCATCTATGTCAACCCGGAAGGCCCCGACGGTAAGCCCGATCCGGTCGCCTCCGGCCGCGACGTGCGCGAAACCTTCAAGCGCATGGCCATGAACGATTACGAGACCGTCGCCCTCACCGCCGGCGGCCACACCTTCGGCAAGGCGCACGGTGCCGCCCCTGCTTCGCACTGCGGCCCCGCCCCCGAAGCCGCGGACCTGACGGCACAGGGCTTCGGCTGGCTCAGCTCCTACGCCAGCGGCAAGGGTGGCGATGCCATCACGTCGGGCCTGGAAGGCTCATGGACACCCGACCCGACCAAGTGGGACATGAGCTACTTCGAAGTGCTGTTCGAAAACGAGTGGGAGCTGGTGAAGAGCCCGGCAGGCGCATGGCAGTGGACGCCGAAGAGCGCCAAGCCGGAGCACATGGCGCCCCACTCCGCCGATGCCTCCAAGAAGGTGCCGATCATCATGACCGACGCCGACATGGCGATGCGCATGGATCCGGCCTACGAGAAGATCGCGCGCCACTTCTGGAAGAATCCGGAAGAGTTCGCCGATGCCTTTGCCCGCGCCTGGTTCAAGCTGACCCACCGCGACATGGGACCCAAGGCGCGCTACCTCGGCCCGGAAGTACCCAAGGAGGATCTGATCTGGCAGGATCCGGTTCCGGCCGTCGATCACCCGCTGGTCGAGGCAGCCGACATCGCCGATCTCAAGTCGAAGATCCTCGCCTCGGGTCTGTCCACGTCCGAACTCGTCAAGGCAGCCTGGGCCTCCGCCAGCACCTTCCGCGGCTCCGACTGCCGGGGCGGCGCCAACGGTGCGCGCGTGCGTCTCGCCCCGCAGAAGGACTGGGAAGCCAACGAACCCGCCGAACTCGCCAAGGTTCTCGGCAAGCTGGAGGAAATCCAGAAAGCCTTCAACGCGTCTGCTTCCGGCGGCAAGAAGGTTTCGCTCGCCGACCTCATCGTGCTGGCGGGCACCGCAGCGGTCGAGAAGGCGGCACACGATGCCGGCTTCAAGGTCGACGTGCCCTTCACGCCCGGCCGCATGGACGCGTCCCAGGAGCAGACCGACGCAGAATCCTTCGAGCCGCTCGAGCCCGAAGCCGACGGGTTCCGCAACTTCGCCAAGAAGGAGTATTCGGTGAGCGCTGAAGAGATGCTGCTCGACAAGGCGCAGCTTCTCAAGCTGACCGCGCCGGAGATGACCGTTCTCGTCGGCGGCCTGCGCGTGCTCGGCGCCAACCACGGCGGCACCAAGCATGGCGTGTTCACAAACAACCCCGGCAAGCTGACGAACGACTTCTTCGTCAACCTCACCGACATGGGCACGGAATGGAAGGCCACGGACGCTGAAGAGCAGCTGTTCGAGGGTCGCGACCGCAAGACCGGCAACGCCAAGTGGACCGGCACGCGCGTTGACCTCGTGTTCGGCGCCAATTCGCAGCTGCGCGCCATCGCCGAAGTCTATGCCCAGGACGACGCCAAGGAGAAGTTCGTAAACGACTTCGTCGCCGCCTGGACCAAGGTGATGAACGCGGATCGTTTCGATCTGGCCTGATCCGGCAGCACAACCCGGGAGCGCGGCGCATGTCGCCCGCCCCCGGGCCGCTCCCGGCGAAAGATCACAACACCGATCAGGATCGGCGCTTCAAGGCAACTTGAAGCGCCGTTCCTGCATACAGGGCGCCGCGCCGCATAAGCGCCGGGGCCTGCAGCGCGTCCCAATCGCACCCGCCGCGCGTCCGCCCCGCTCTCCACCGATAAACCTCAGGAAACCAAAGATAAAAAAAACGTCCGCGACGGCACAAGTCACTTGCCACGACAACAAAACGGCTGCAAATAAGTCAGCATGACTGACTTAAATGCTCGCCCCCTGCCACGGCCCCCGATGAGACAACGTGAAGGCGCGGCCAACGCCGCCACCGTGTGTGACGAAAAGACCGTGCCGGAGGATCGCGACCGCCTGATCGCCTGCGCCGAACTGCTGTTTTTTGCCTATCGCGATTTCATCAACGATCCCGACAAGGTGCTCGAGCAGTACGGCTTCGGCCGTGCCCATCACCGTGTCCTGCATTTCGTCAACCGCAATCCCGGCCTGCGGGTCGCCGATCTTCTGCACATCCTCAAGATCACCAAGCAGAGCCTCGCCCGGGTACTTAAGCAATTGATCGACGAAGGATTTGTCACCCAGCGCTCGGGCAAGGAAGACCGTCGCCAGCGCCTTTTGTACGTCACGCCGAAGGGCACCAGGCTCGCTGAGAAACTCACCGACCTGCAAATCCGGCGCATTGAAGAGGCACTCGACGAAGCCGGTCCCGGCGCCGATGATGCCACCCAGCGATTTCTTTTTGCCATGATCGCCGAGAAGGATCGCGACCGCGTCCATGCGCTGCTCCGTCTTCCCGAGACGCCAGCGCCGCCTGAGCCCGCAAAACAGTCACAGGACCGGACATGATGACCGCACAAGCCATGGCGCGCGAGCCGCTGCCGGACAATGCTCCCCACGTCCTGGTTGTCGACGACGACCAGAAGATCCGCGACCTCTTGCGCCGCTATCTCAATGAGAACGGCTTCCGCGTTACCCCTGCCGCCGATGCCGCGGCCGCACGTGCCGCCATGCGCGGGCTCAGCTTCGACATCATCCTGCTCGATGTCATGATGCCCGGCGAGAACGGCCTCGATCTGGCGAGAGACCTGAAATCCTCTCTGAGCGTTCCGATCCTGATGCTCACCGCGCGCTCCGATTCCGAAGACCGCATCGCCGGTCTCGAAGCCGGTGTCGACGACTACCTGCCCAAGCCGTTCGAACCGCGCGAACTGCTCCTGCGCCTGCAGAACATCCTGCGGCGCGGACGATCGCCGACGCCGGGCAGCTCCACCGACGAAGTGCGCATGGGCTCGTTCGTCTTTTACATCTCGCGCGGCGAACTCAAGCGCGATGACGAGACGATCAAGCTGACGGAGCGCGAACGAGACCTGCTGCGCCAGTTCGCGCAAAGACCGAGCACGCCCATCCAGCGGCACGAACTCTCCAGTGACGACACCACCGGCTCGGAACGGGCGATCGATGTTCAGATCAACCGTTTGCGCCGTAAAATCGAGGCCGACCCGTCCAATCCGGTCTATCTGCAGACGGTTCGCGGCAAAGGCTATATCCTCTATACCGATTGAAGCGGCGCGCGCACACGGTCCGTCTGGCCGGTTACGCCATATATCGAGGACGCCGCGGTCCGAGGGCTCTATAAGCGCGAGACATGGCGATCACGCCGGACATACCTGATGCCAAGGAGCGCTCACGCTACGGCATTCGCACGGCCGCCTGGCTGCGCGCCGTCGGCGCGCGTCTGCGGCGCGTCCTGCGCGGTCCTTTGCAGAGGATCGCCGATGTCATGCCCAAGGGGCTTTATGCCCGCGCCCTCATCATCATCATCGCACCGATCGTGGTGCTGGAGGGCGTGATCGCCTTCGTCTTCATGGAGCGACACTGGCAGGCCGTCACCCGTCGCTTGTCGGAGGCCACCGCACGCGACGTCGCCGCCCTCATTCAGGTCTATGAACAGGCACCACGCGGCGAAAACGCCCAGGCGCGCCTTATCGATCTGGCGCGTGACAAGCTCGGCCTGTCGCTACAGATTCTGCCCGCCGGCGACCTGCCCGAATCGCGGCCCAAGCCGTTCTTCGGCTTGCTCGACGCTGCGCTCTCCGACGAGATCAGGAAACGCGTCAACCGTCCGTTCTGGATCGACACCGTCGGGCAGTCGCGCCACGTCGAGATCCGCATCAAGCACGAAGACGCAATCCTGCGCTTCATCGCAACGCGTTCGCAGACCTATGCCTCCAACTCCCACATCTTTCTTTTGTGGATGGTCGGCACATCGGTGATCCTGCTCACCGTGGCGATCCTGTTCTTGCGCAACCAGATCCGCCCCATCCTGAGGCTTGCCGACGCCGCCGACGAGTTCGGCAAGGGCCGCCCCTTGCCGGAGGACTTCCGCCCGCGCGGCGCCCGCGAGGTGCGCCAGGCGGCCCAGGCGTTCCTGGAAATGAGCGACCGCATCAAGACCCACGTCGACCAGCGCACCACGATGCTGGCCGGTGTCAGCCACGACTTGAGGACCGTTCTCACCCGCTTCAAGCTCGAACTGGCACTGCTGGGCGAAACGCCCGAGGCACAGTCCCTGCGCGCCGACGTCAACGAAATGCAGCACATGCTGGAGGACTACCTCGCCTTCACCAAGGGCGACGGCGGCGAAGAGGCGCGCCCGGCGAACGTTCGCGAACTGCTCGAAGAAGTCCAGGCCGAGGCAGATGTCTACGGCACCCCGATCGAGGTCAAGCTGCGCAAGAAGGATTATGACGTCGTGGTGCCGTTGAAGCGCAACGCCTTCAAGCGCGCCATCACCAATCTTGTCACCAATGCCGTTCGTTACGGGGATCAGGTCCTCATTCGCGCGGCCACCGAGGGCTCCTGGCTCAGGATCGAGGTCGACGACAACGGACCCGGCATCCCCCAGGGCGAGCGCGACAACGTCTTCAAGCCCTTCTACCGCATCGATCACGCCCGCAACCAGGACAAGTCCAACACGGGCCTCGGC
>CAZDNY010000204.1:0-6182 GCA_964506885.1 uncultured Hyphomicrobiaceae bacterium
CAGCGTCGAGACGGAGCCATCCATCAGGCCGGCAAGGCCCGGTTGCACCCATGTCAACACGAACTGGCGGTGGGAGGCGAGATCCTCGGTTTGGCGCTCGTCAGGGCCTAGGTGCGTGTCGAAGGAATGCTCGGCGACGCCCTGGTGCTTGGCTTCGGCGGCGGCGAGGTCTCCGAGCAGTTTGCGGATGTCGGCGTCGGTGGCGCGGCGAGCGGCTTCGATATAGAAGTCGTGTGCCTGTTGCTCCATGGCTTCGACCTCCTGGCGCATGCGGTCAAGGCCGAGGTTTTCGATGAGCCAGACGGGCTTGCGCGAATAGAAGCCGGTGACATGATCGCGGCGCAACGGGATGATGAAGTCGCCAAACCGATTTTTGTAGAGGTCGATCAGGCGGCGGCGATGCTCGTTCTCTTCGGCGGCCATATCGTCGAAGACGGCGGCGGAGGAGGGATAATCGCTGCGCAGGCGGTTGGCGTATGTCGCATAAATGCGTCCATCCTCTTCTTCCGACGAGATCGCGAGTGCGAGGATCTCCTGTTGAGTGAGGTCTTCGAAACGCTTCTTGCCCGAGAAGCCCGGCAAGGACAGTCTGAATGGCATCAAGACGCGCTCCCTTGGTCTTGGTGAATCGCGGTTGTCGGAGACAGTATGCATAAGATCAGCGGTATTGCGAAAGACACGATGCCGCTTCATCCAGCCGCAGCAAGGACATGCAGGCCGCGACATGCAGGCCGCCTTCGGAACCGCCGTCCGGGCGGTTCGAGCCTGGCTGTGAATTCCAGTCGACGGCTACCCGTGATAGGATCAAATTTCGCCGATTTGGCCGCCTGGGTTGCGGGATCGCGGGCAGCGGGCAGCGTCGGGCCGTCGTGCTAGACACAGTTGGAGACTTGGAGATTGATGATCAACGAGCGGATCGAAAGCAGCCCAATGCCGGCGCGTGGCAGCGGTCGTGGAGAGAGCGGGGCGCGTGCTGAAGGTTCTGGCGGCGTCAAGCCCTCCAAGCCCGGGATTTCGGTGAAGCTTCAACTCGACCTGCCGGGCGGTGCGCGCGTGGGGCCGGGCAAGATCCGCCTTCTGGAGTTGATCGAGGAGGCAGGCTCGCTGTCGCGTGCGGCTGAGCAGATGCGCGTATCTTACCGGCGTGCGTGGCTGTTCGTGCAGCAGATCAACCAGGCCTTCGACGAGCCCGCCGTGTCCACGCCCGAACATGGGCATGGCGGGGCGGCGGCGCGGCTGACGGATTTCGGCAAGGAGCTGATCCGCCGCTATCGCGAAATCGAAGCGCGGGCGGAACTCAACAGCGCCGATGCGCTCGACTGGCTGATCCGGCATCACAAGGACTAGTGTACTCATGGAATAGGCGGCAGCACACGCAGTGCGCTGCGCACGTGCGGCATGTGCCATGATGCTCTACTTGGAAAGCTTGCAGTATCGGGGTGAAAGCAAGACCTAAAGTTTGCATTGCCGAGCCGGGCAGCAGGCTTTATCGCTCGCTGGCACCCGATCAACATGACGCCGTCGTCTCAACGACGGCATGCGCGGATGGCACCAGTTCAATGGCAGAGGGCCAGCACTCCTATCTGACGACCAAGGAAGTCGCCGATCTGTTGCGGCTGAAGGAACGCAAGGTCTACGACCTCGTCGCTGAAGGCGGCATTCCATGCGTGCGCGCAACGGGCAAGCTGCTGTTTCCGCGCGATCTGGTGGAAGCGTGGCTCGCGCGGAACCTGGAATTCAAGGGCGGTAAAGAGAGCCTGGCGGAGCGGCCTCCCATCGTCGGCGGCAGCCACGATCCCCTGCTCGACTGGGCGCTGCGAGAGGCGGAGACGGGGCTCGCCGTTGCGTTCGGCGGTAGCCTCGATGGTCTGAGGCGGATGGCGAAGGCCGAGGTAGTGCTGGCGGGTACGCATCTGGCCGACGAGGGTGTGGCGGTCGGGGATTCCTGGAACGTGGGGCATGTGCGCCGTCAGCTCGCCGGCCAGCCGGTCGTCGTCATAGAATGGGCGCGTCGCATGCAGGGGCTCATCGTCGCTCCCGATAACCCGCTGCAGCTCGATGGGATCAAAGCACTCAAGCGGCGCAAGGTGATCGGGCGGCAGCGCGAGGCCGGCGCGTTCGTGCTGCTGGAGCGGCTGTTGGCGGATCAGGGCATGAAACTGTCGGACATTTCGCTGATCGAGGCGCCGGCGCGCACCGAGGCGGATGTGGCGGCCGCTGTCGCAGACGGGCGTGCGGATGCGGGACTGGCGATCGAAGCTGTGGCGAAGCAGTATCGCGCGGGCTTCGTGCCGCTCGTGGAGGAGCGCTACGATCTGGTTATCTGGCGCCGGTCTGCCTTCGAACCGGCAGTCCAGAAGCTCATGGAATTCGCGCGCTCAGAGGCATTCAAGGACCACGCTGCACAACTGGGCGGCTACAACATTTCCGCACTCGGGACCGTGCACTACAACGGGCCTTGAGGAGCGGCAGGTGCATGGTCGATGCATCGGCCTCGATCCGGAGCGCGGCGATCATCGGATGGCCGACAGCATTGTCATCCCCGCTTTTGTGTCCTCGTAGTCAACATTTAGACCGACCTGCCGGAGTGCGCCTTTGACCCAGTTCGTGGAGAGCTTCAACTTGGGGTATGCGCCCGTTTGCAACGTCCAGCCGGTATCGGTTCGCACGTGTATCAGGTCATGAACACACACCGTGTCGCCACGATCTTCGAGGAAGCAAACCATGATGCGCTGGTCGTCGGCCTGAATCGGGATGAACCTGTCGAGACCCTGCGGTGGGCTTGAAAGATCGCGCCACGATATTGCCAGACGCCCGGTGCGCCGGAGTCTGGTTGCGATCATGGAAAAGAGGGCGGATACATCATCCCGGCTTGATAGATGGGGGAGCGTATCGCCCATACACACAATCGTATCTACGGGCTGTTCGATGATTGCACCGAAGGTGGTCAGATCCGCGTTATGTATATTGATCTTCTTATCGTGGGCAAGCGGCGCCAGCTCTTGCAGCAGCTCTGCGCACGAGTCGATCGCGTGAATGCGTGTGGCGCCCAGTTGGAGGAGAGCCAGCGTCTGGAAGCCGGGGCCGCAACCAAGATCGATGCATGTTCCTGGAGCGATTACACCCGCGGCGGTAAGCAACGCGGCTTGCTCTGCCACAATGCGAGAGCGCTGCTTTCCAAACATCCAAGTATAGTGTTTGGAGAGCAGCAGTTCATAATGTCTCTCGACTGCGTGCATGCCGATCACCAAGCATTCCCACGTTCATTATCCGTTGCTGCACCGGTCCGGCAGGTGCGGGTCAGTCTTTCGTGATCACAACTTCGAGATACTCGCTGGGAACAATCAGTGATCCATCAGGACCGCGATTAAAGCGCTCCAACAGGGCGACGATATCGGCGTGCAGTGCCGATTGCTGTCGCGTATCCAGAGAAGCAAACGCGCGTTGGGTCGGGCCGTAGTAGGCTTTGAAGACCTCCAGCCAATGCTCAGGTGACCTGTAGCGGAAGTTGAAGATCTGATTTGTGGCCTTCAAGCGTTGGCCGGGAAACAGCTCGGCAAGGCGTGACGGCGTGCCCCATAACGCAGGGGACTGGATTCCTGCGGGTGGCGGAACATACCTGCCGATTGTCTTGAAGAGTTGGCCGATGAAGCCATCGGGTGTCCAATTCGCAAGTCCGATGCGCCCTCCCTTGCGCACCACGCGAACCATTTCGGAGGCCGATTTCTCCTGATTGGGTGTGAACATCACACCGAACGTGGAAAGCGCTACATCGAAACTTTCGTCAGCAAAAGGAAGAGACTCGGCGTCGGCCTGCCTGAAAGCCAC
This sequence comes from uncultured Hyphomicrobiaceae bacterium, assembly GCA_964506885.1. Classification (GTDB taxonomy): domain Bacteria; phylum Pseudomonadota; class Alphaproteobacteria; order Rhizobiales; family Hyphomicrobiaceae; genus JAEUMD01. Next base: position 3,829 of record CAZDNY010000204.1, read on the forward strand.
GGTGAGTCGTTCCGCCGAGGCTCGTTCCTTGGCGCGATCAAGGAGGCTTGCGACGTAGTCCGTGGCGGTGACCTCGGCAAAGCGACGCGCCGCGGCAAGCGTTGCGTTGCCGTTTCCTGCCGCAACGTCCAGCACACGCTCGTGGGCGCACAGGTCCACCGCCTCGCAGAGGCGCTCGCCGACGATCTGCAGGGTGGTGCCGATGACGGCGTAATCGCCGGAGGCCCATGTTGCCTGCTGGCCAGACTTGATCTTGCGGTAGTCGGGTATTTCGATACTAAGCTCCATGTTGGGCTCCTGTTATTTTGAGCAATCATGCCCCTCGCGCCAGTGAATGAATTCGCATTCGGCGATACGCTTGAGGTTTGGCGGTTTACGGGGGCAGATTTATCTCGAACTTGGGCGTTTGATGAATGATCGCCCGGCTTGGTTGTTTGATTGTTCGTCCAGAACTGGAGGCGGACATGGCCGACCCACTTTCCGACGTCATGCGTTCGATCCGGCTCAGAGGCGGCGTCTTTCTCGATGCGCGTTTCTCGGCGCCGTGGGCGGTCAGTTCCTACGTCACCAGCGAAGACTGCAGGCCGATACTGGCCAAGCCGTCGCAAATGATCGCGTATCACTTCCTGCTCCAGGGCCGAATGACCGTGAGCGTCGAAAGTGATCCTCCCGTCGAGGTTGCGGCAGGTGAGCTGGTGCTACTGCCACGCAATGACATACACGTTCTCGCCAGCGCACCCGGCCTGATGCCGCTCGATGGTCATCATCTTGTTGAAATGGCGCCTGACGGCGGGTTGGCGCGCATCGACTATGGCGGGGGCGGCGAGCCAGCTCACATGATCTGCGGATTCCTGGGCTGCGATGACGTCCACAATCCGCTCATTGCCGCGTTACCGCGCCTACTCACGATTGACGTGCGTGAAGCGACCTCACGCGGCCTCATCGAAACATCCATGGCATTCGCGGCCAGCGAACTTTTCGCGGGCCGCCTGGCATCTTCAGATGTTCTTTCTCGACTTTCGGAACTGCTTCTGGTCGAAGCCATCCGGCGTTACGCGGACCGCGAAGACAAGCGGCAGACCGGATGGCTCAAGGGGTTGAAGGACCCAAGGATCGGTCGTGCGCTGGCACTGATGCATGAGAACGTTGCAGCGGCGTGGACCGCAGAGCAACTGGCCCGTCAGGTGGGCATGTCACGAAGCGCGTTCGTGGACCGATTCACGAAGCTCGTCGGCATGCCGCCCAATCGCTATCTGACGTGCTGGCGTATGGAGACTGCGAAACTCCAGTTGCGCGAAACGACCAAATCGATCGCGCAGATCGCGTATGGGATCGGCTACGACTCCGAAGAAGCCTTCAGCCGCGCATTCAAGCGCGAAATCGGTTTGTCCCCTGCCTCATGGCGGGTCCTATAAACAAGTCACGTCACAGCAACGCCTTCAATAATCTTTCTGCGGAAATACCAGCTATTGGCATGTCTTCGATAAAGAGGGCGGGTGCCGCAAGGCCCCGCCCTTCTTGTCTCAGCGTCGTGTGGTGATGCTCGATGCGTATCCACGCAGCGATCAGCCGGCCTTCTTCATGTTGTCCTGGCCGGCGTTGGGGAAGAACAACTGCTGGCCGTCCAGCTGGAAGGAGCGAATGGCGTTCTGGCCTTCGGCACCGAGCAGCCAGTCGATGAACTGCTGGCCTTCCTTGGCCTTGACGTGCTTGTGCTTCTCGGGGTTCACGAGAATGACGCCGTATTGGTTGAACAGCTTGGGGTCGCCCTCGACGACGATCTCAAGGTCGCCCTTGTTCTTGAAGGCGATCCAGGTGGCGCGGTCGGTCAAAGCGTAGGCGCCCATGCCGGCGGCGGTGTTGAGCGTTGCGCCCATGCCCGAACCGGTCGAGCGGTACCAGTCGCCCGAGGCCTTCTCGATATCGACGCCCGCGGCCTTCCAGTGACGCTTCTCGGCCTTGTGGGTGCCGGAGTCGTCACCGCGCGAGGCGAACGGTGCCTTGGCGTCCGCGATGGCCTTGAACGCAGCGGCCGCGTCCTTGCCGCGCGCGATCTTGGCCGGATCACTCTTGGGGCCGACGATGACGAAGTCGTTGTACATGACGTCGTATCGCTTAACGCCGCCGCCCTCGGCCACGAACTTTTCTTCCGCCGCCTTGGCGTGGACGAGCAGGACATCACCGTCGCCGTTGGCGGCGTTCTTGATGGCCTGACCGGTGCCGACCGCGATGACGCGCACATCAATGCCGGTCTTCTTCTTGAACATCGGCAGGATGTGGTTGAGCAGGCCGGAGTTCTGGGTCGAGGTCGTCGACTGGACGACGATGAATGGATCCTCGGCATGGGCGGGCAG
>CAZDNY010000205.1:0-6177 GCA_964506885.1 uncultured Hyphomicrobiaceae bacterium
CGCCGCCGGCGATTGCGCTGCAGCTGAAAATTATCGAGGAAGAGGCCGGTTTACCGGTGATAGAGCGCACCTCAGAAGGGCTAAGAGCGACCGCTGCAGGCGCGGAAATCCTGGCCACCATGGAGAAGATCGAGAGCGCGTTGTCGGAATGCGGGGAGGCCTTGCGCGCGCTCAAGCAAGGCGAAGGCGGACGCGTCTCCGTCGGCGTCGTGAGTACCGCAAAATACTTTGCACCGCGCGCTTTTGCCGCGTTCGCGCGCAAGCACCCGAACGTCGACATCGATCTGTTCGTCGGCAACCGCGCCGATATCCTCAGCGAACTGGAGCATTTCCAACGCGACATCGTCATCATGGGGCGTCCGCCCGAGGACATGAACCTCGTCACGCGGGCGATCGGCGAACACCCCCACATCGTCATTGCGCCGGTCGATCATCCGCTTGTGGGAAAGCGCAACCTGAAGCTGCCGTCGCTATCGGGCCAGAAATGGCTGGTGCGTGAACATGGCTCGGGCACGCGGCTGTTGATGGAACGGCTGTTTGACGAAGCCGGGTCCGTGCCGCACATCGCCATGGAGATCGGCTCGAACGAAACCATCAAGCAGGCGGTCATGGCGGGTCTGGGTATCGCCTTCCTTTCCGCGCACACGGTCGCGCTGGAACTCAAGACGCGGCAGCTTGCCACGCTCGACGTACGCGGGCTGCCGGCGATGCGCAACTGGTTCGCGGTGCGCCGGGCCGACAAGCGGCTCCTGCCGGCCACCGAAATGCTGTGGGACTATCTCACAACGCGCGGCAAGGACTTCCTGCCGCAGTTCTCATGACGCCCGAGTTGCGTGCGCCAATCAGGGTCCTGTAACTGCCGGCGGCGCGCTGGCGGAGGCTGGCAAGAGGTTGTCAGCAACCGCCTTTGCTGCGCGACCTAACGATATTGCAACCTGTTTGTGCTTTATGTGACGGTTCCACTCCGCGCTCATCTTCGGGTTGGTTGGCCATGGCCGGCAAGATTCTTGGTTATGAAATTGCAAGTCGCGAACAGCAGAAGCGCACCGCGATGGGCATCTTATTGTTCCTCGGCGGAGCGGTCGTTCTTGGCGGCTTCGTGCTGTTCTATATCGCCTCAATGGAGCAGCGCGGACGCGCGCAAGCGATGGCGACCGTTACGGCGGTCGATACCAAGTGCCGCTATGTCGTGCGCAATATATCCAAGCGTGTCAGCTTCTACGACCACACGGGCTACATCGACTGCGCGGAAGCCGAGAATGTCGCGCGGTCCAACGACAATCCGCTGGGGCGCGTCGAGAAGTCGACGATTGCGGCTGTGGTGTTCACTACCGCGGAGGGCCGCGAAATCACTTCGCAGGTCGAGCTGCATCGTCAGAGCGACGCCGCCGTTGGGAGCAAGGTCGAGGTTCTCTATCTCGAAACGTCGCCCACCAATGTCACCGAGTTCAAAGACTTCGCACTGTTTGGCACGGATTTCGTGAAGCCGGAACAGGCCGCGCCCGGCGCCGAGGCGGCGATGGGCAAATCTGCGACCACGGGCGACGGGACGACCACGGGCGAGCCAAGGAAAGGATCCCCCTGGCGCGGGCTCATCTACTTGCTGGGGCTGCTTGCGATTGCCTATTGGGTCACGAAGCGCATTTTGCGACTGATGCGTCGGCTCGCGAGCAGAGACGATGCTTCGCCGTGGCCCACGCGTTCAAATGCGTTCGGCCAGCGAAGTACTGCGCCTGCCGCACCCCGCCGCGCCAGCGCAACCACAGTTCCACGCAATACCGCAGCTGCCGCGCCGCCAGCCGATCGTATGGCCCGGATCATCAATCGCCCACAGCGCTAGCGTTCCGTCTCAAACATTTGCTACCCATTCCGGCTGGATTCAGAGCAAATGTCAGAGACATGAGGAACGCTGGCAACTCTATGATTCTCGGGTTGCTTTTGTCACTGACGCTTGACAGACCCCCCTGTCGCGACCGGGGACCGAGCGTCAGTGACGCAACACTAGCGTTCACGTCGACGCCGGAGGCGCGGGGGTCTTCTCGTTGGCGCTGCCTGCATCGGCATCCAACTGCATGTCGTTGAGGGCATCGAGCAGCGGGGTCAGACCCTCGACATCCTCGAACACGAACACCTCGATGTCGTTGCGCGCATGGGGGCTCCAGCCGGCGTTCTGGAGCATCCGGTCGGCCTTGGAGAAGACACCGTGGTTGCGGATGTCCTTGACCGAGAGGAATTGCTTCTGCTCCTCCTCCGAGTAGCCGCGCGGATTGTCCTTCATCCATTGCTTGCGCGCCTCGACCAGCGCCGACTTGCTCGACAGGCTTTCCTCTTCGCGCAGCCGGTCGAGTTCGTCCTTGCCCCAAAACTGCCACCACGGCCGGCGATGCGGCCAGCGGATGAGGCCTAGATCGTCGAGCACGCCGGACAACTGGTTCATGGCCAGCGCCTTGTCGGCCTCGCCTGGAACATCGGGATCGGCGCTGTAGAGGTTCGGAATGACGAAGTAGCTGTCCTTGTAGTGATGCAGGAAGTGCTTCCTCACCCACTCGATGTTGGTACCGGGTGCGCGCGCCGCGGCTGTGCGCATCGCGTCACGGATCTGGCGCACGGTCTCGGGCGCGAAGCGTTTGCGCTCAGGCGGCGGCGGGTTGAGTGCCGTCAGCACGAACAGTCCCAGATCGATGCCGAGCGTTGCCAGTAGCGCGATCAGGTCGCGCCCGGTGATCGCACGGCCGGTATCTGTGGAATCGCCCGACACGCTACCGCCCGTCGTCACGTAGCGCCACAGGCTGCCGGCGTAGGAGCCCATGTTCTCCCATAGCGCCTTGACGGCGTTGGCGACGCCGGCGGGCCCCTCGCTAAAGGAGGCATCGCGCAAGTTCAAAACCGCTGGCTGCTCGGCCTGTTCGGCAGCCTGGTTGAGTCTCTGGGCCAATGTCGGGTCGTGACAGGTGAAGCCCGGCTGCCTGGGTGCCACTGCCACGGCGGACGCGATTGCGCGCATTTCGGTTGCCGTCGATCGGCCGAGCTCATTAGAGCGCGCAGCGATGGAGCGCGCGGTGCCGCGAATGCGCGCGGCGGTCGCCTCGAACGCCTGCTGGCGCTCGGCAACGGTCTCGCCGGAAAGCTGCGAGGCCGCCTGCTTCAGCTTCTCGACGTCCTCCTGTACCGGGACGATCCATGCCGTTGCGACGTTGTCGCGCAAGGATGCAATGGAATCTCGAACGCTGCGCCGCGCGTTGTAGAGCGGACCGCGCCCGGCCCCCGACGCCACACCGCAACTTCCCCCGCTGGTCTCCTCGCGCGCCATCTGGCCCTCGGACCAGGAGACGACGCTGTCGAGCTGCACCTTGACGGCATCGAGCCGCGCCGCAATCGCGTTGGCCGAGTCGCGGGCGTCTTCCTGCAGTCCCGAGAGGCTCGAGCGCGTCGCCTCCTCACCGGCAATCAGGCTCCACCAGAAGCCGTAACCGAACCCGATCGACCACAAGGCGAGGAAGAGATAGAGCGGGAAGGTCAGCAGGCGATCACGCAGCGCTCGCTTGGCCGCGAATGTCTCGCGCAAGGCCAACCACATCAGGAAGGTGAGTGCCACGACAATAGCGATCACCAGCATGGAGTTGGTGATGGACAGGCCGCCGACGATCTCGCGACCGCGCGCAGCCACGGGCGATTGCGACACGCCGACGATGAAGTCGTTCATGCCGCTCCAGGTGGCGTATCCGGAAATGGCCAGCAGCATCAGCGAGGCAATGCCGATCAAGGAATTGCGGCCGAACAGATAGTCGGCAATGCGCCCCCACACTGAGATACCGGTCGAGCGGCTATAGGCCATGACGCGAACTCCCTCGGATCAGCCAGCCCCAGGCATTCACCCGTTGGTTGAGGACATAGCCGATATGGGCCGGTTTGTCGCGCGTGGCGGGACCGTTTCGCGCGGGCCCGCGACGCAGCGATGCCGCGGCGACACGTTCCGGTGCAGCGGTTTGCGAGGTGGTGGCGTGCGCCGGCGTCGCACCGGACAGAGCGCGCGCATCAACGCTGCGTTCATGCGATATGGGCCAGTTATTCCGCCGCTTCGCCGCCGAACTGCAGCTCAGCCAGCCGGCTGTAGAGACCGGACGCCTTGGCCAGTGTGGCATGCGTGCCTTCCTCGACGATCCGGCCTTCGTCCATGACGATGATGCGGTCGGCCTTCTGCACGGTGGCCAGGCGGTGCGCGATGACGAGCGTCGTGCGTCCCTGCATGACGCTCTCCAGAGCGCGCTGCACGAGCACCTCGTTTTCTGCATCGAGTGCGCTCGTGGCCTCGTCGAGCAGCAGGATCGGCGCATCCTTCAGGATGGCACGTGCAATGGCAATCCGCTGGCGCTGGCCGCCGGACAGCGTGACCCCGCGCTCACCCAGGCGGGTCTGATAGCCCTCTGGCAAAGCGCGAATGAAGGCATCGGCCTGGGCGGCCTTGGCGGCGGCCTCGATGTCGGCCATGCTTGCATCCGCGGTGCCATAGGCGATGTTGGCGGCAATGGTGTCGGCAAAGAGCGCAACATCCTGCGGCACGAGAGCAATGCGCTTGCGCAGCACGTCAAGATCGGCCTGGCGCACATCGACCCCGTCGACCATCACGCGCCCCGACTGCGGATCGAAGAACCGCAACAGCATGGCAAACAGCGTCGACTTGCCAGCGCCGGACGGGCCGACGACGGCGACCGTCTCGCCCGGCGTCACGCGCAAGGTGAACTCGTGGAGCGCATGGGTGTCCGGCCGGGAGGCATAGGCGAAGGACACGGCCTCGAGCGCGATCTCACCCTTGGGCGGGACCGGCAGCGGCTGCGGATTGTCCGGCGAGCGGATCTCAGGCACCTCGGCCAGGAGTTCGCTCAGGCGCTCGGCGGCGCCTGCGGCCTGGCTGATTTCACCCCAGACCTCGGAAAGCTCAGCCATGGCGCCAGCCGCGAACAGGGCATAGAGAACGAACTGGCCAAGGCGGCCACCGGTCATCTCGCCCGAAATGACGGAGGATGCGCCGAACCACAACACCGCGGTGATCGATGCGACGACGAGAAAAATGGCCATGGCGGTCAGGCCAGCGCGGGCCTTGAGGCGGCGGCGCGCACTCTCGAAGGCCTGCTCGACGGCACCGCCGAAGCGGCGCGAGACCGCAGCCTCGTGGGCGAATGCCTGCATGGTGCGGACGGCAACGAGGTTCTCGCTGGCGTAGGCGGAGGCTTCGGCCAGCGTGTCTTGTGCTTCACGCGACAGGCGGCGCACGACGCGCCCATAACCGACCAGCGGCAGCACGATCGCTGGTATCGCGAGCAGGACCATCGCCGACAGGCTCGGACTGGTCACGAACATCATGACGAGCGCACCGATCAACATGATGGCGTTGCGCAGTGCCTGGCTGAGGGCGGTGCCCGCGGCTGCCTTGATCTGTGTCGTGTCGGCGGTAAGCCGGCTCATCACCTCGCCGGAATGGGTGCGCTCGAAGAAAGCCGGTCCCAGGTTCGTCAGGTGCTTGAACACATCTGCACGCAGATCGGCAACGACGCGTTCGCCCAGCCAGTTGACGAAGTAGAAGCGCGAGGCGCTGGCAATGGCCAGGACCGATCCGACGACGACCAGCATGCCGAAATACTGGTTGATGAGCTGACCATCGGCGGAGCCGAAGCCGAAGTCGATCATGCGCCTGACGGCCAACGGCACCACGAGCATCGCGCCTGCCGAGACCACGAGCGCCAACAGAGCCGCCCCCAGCATGCCCTTGTGCTTCAAGATGTAGGGCTTGAACGCCAGGAGCGGGCGCAGGGATTGACGGCGTTTTTCGGATTTGTCGCCTTCGGCTCCCGTCGCAGTCGCCGCGTGTGGCTTGGAACGTGATCTCAAAATCGCAACTCTTCAGCTGATCTCGGGCGGGGCGGTCCTGGTGGTCGGCGCCGTCGCGTTAAACGTTTGGACTGGTCGGGTCGACCCCGGGGCAGTTGTAACTTCTGACTGGGGGCAGCCCCGTGGAGCGGGACGGCTGGAGCCGGGCAGTCCGCCGAGCAGCCGTCGGCAGGCGCGAACATGCCCCAGTCGGGCTGGCATCTCAAGGACTTCCCGCGTTGCGCGCGGTCAATTTCAGTGCTGGCGCATCCGCGAGCGCGGTCGCCGGGCCAGGACGACCGCCCTCCCCCC
>CAZDNY010000206.1:0-6175 GCA_964506885.1 uncultured Hyphomicrobiaceae bacterium
CTAGGTTCAGTGCGAACTTCTCAATCTGAAGCACACTAGCAATTCTATGATTCTAGTGGCCCTTCTTTCTCCGATGTTTCCTCAGGTGGTTGCGGCCGTGGGAAGGCGAACTTCGCAGACGGGACACTAGAAGAATTGGCGCACCTCGAGCGCAACGATCAGCGTCGCGATCGCGACGATCCACGAGCCCGCAATCCGCTCGCCAACCGCCTGCCAGCGGCGTGCCGGCGCCTGCGGCAGCGTGACCGCGATCTGCAGCACGGCAAGCGTGCCGATGAATGCGCCAGCGAGGCTGGTCGTAAAGTCGAAGGCATCGTGGGTTTCGGTCAAGAGATTTGTGCCGAGCCCGGCGCCGAGCGCGGTCGCGACGGCCAGAATGAAAGGAGCCGCCCACATGCGGCCCCACGCTGTCAGAACACCCAAAGTGATTGCGGTGACCAGCGCCACAACGAGCCAGCGCGGTGACGGACCGATTGCGAGCCAGAGCGCGAAACCTGCAGCCAAGCCTGCGGCGAGCGCAATCGCGACATCACGCGACAATGCCGGCTGCTCCTGCTGCCGCAGCATCAGTGCCATCGCCAGCACCGGCAAAGCCGTGTGCACGGCCGTTACAGGCTGAAGAACCTGTTCGGCAAGCCCGATGGTGTGCGCGTTGGCGTTGCGCGCCATGCTGGAAACAAGGACGGCGCCGAGTGCAGTGCGCCCGATCAGCCAACGTGCGCGCAGTTGGCGTTCGGTGACGTGTGTGTCCGTCTGGTCCGGACGCTCGATCATCACATCAAGGTGCCACCACCGGCTGCGCGCCGAAACGCATGCCCAGCCCGCCGATCACCTGATGGCTGGTCAGCCGCGTATGCAGGTACCCGCCGGGTGGCGGCCCCGCCAGCCAGCTCGTGAGCTGGTTCCACAGGTCGACGAACAGCACCGAACCATCGCGCTCCGACAGCGGCACTTCGTAGCTGGCGATCGAGAACTTGTACTCCAGGAAATAGCTCATGCGCGGCACGCGGAACTCCAGCCCGATCACGGCCTGCGCGACGGGTCCGGTGTACTGGTATTCATAAGTGCGCCCGCGCACGGTTTTCAGCTGCACTTCCGAATGCGGCAGGTTCACGCCGACGCCGGCCCCGACATACGGCGAAAGCCGCGGCGCGAGACTGGCAAGCCGCCACAGCCCGTTGAGTGTCAGCATGTTGTGTCCATGACTGAACTCGAGTTTGCGGTAGATGTCCTTCAAGACCGCCTTGGCTGGCACCGGCGCATTCGACAGCGTGCCTTCCAGCGTCTTTTCCTGATCCAGAATGGCGAGCGCCTTGGAATGCGTGAAGTCGACCATCGCGCCGCGCCGGCCGCCCTCGAACCAGCGCACCACGCGTGCGCCGTAATAGATCGGGCTCTTGAACGGCTCGCCTGCCCACTCGACATCCTTGGCTGTGAAATCGTGCGCGCCGTTCTTCATGAGGTGCACGTCGCTCGGATAGGTGTAGGGCGCGCCGAAATAGCCGCCCACCATCGTTTCGCGAGTCGGCAGGGCGAGGCGGGCCAGCTCCTCCGCCTGTTGTGCCGCAGCCTGTGCCGCGGCGTCCTCGCGCTCGGCCTCCGCCTGTTCCATGATTCCCGCGGCGGTCGTTGCAAGCACGCCGGCCATGGCAGCCAAACCCATCGCAATGTCCGCCCACCTCCGCGTGCGGCGCGTGCGAGCTGACTGCGGCCATGCGACGGTCGACAAAAAGTTCATTGAAGCCACCCTGTTGCACATGCGGCGCCCCCCGGCGTCGTCGAATTGAGCTACAAGATGTCTTGGGCAGTGTCCAGCGCCCCTCCCAACAGCGTGATGGGATTGACAAAATTCGCTCACATCTGTCTTGAACGCCGGTGTTCTTCCACGAACGGCGCGGGCTGATCAAGTGGGGCGGTCGCGGGCCGAAAGACGCGCCAGCATACGTTGCACGGCCTGGATTTGCGGCGCTGCGCGGGTCAGATAGCCGCGCCCGGTATAGCCCCACCAGTCCCAGCACCCCTGCGGATTGAACGGGCTCGTCGCCGCCTGCGGGAAAAGTATGATCAGCCGGTTGGTGTCGGCCCACCGCGCAAACCCTGTTTCGCGGATGAACGCGTCACCGGCCAGCGTGCGGCTCTGTCCGCAGCCGTGAAAGGCGATGTGCACACGGCAGCCGGGCGCTTCTCCGACATCGCGACACGCGGCGGGAATGTAGACGACACCGCTGGCTTCCAGGCCATGGGTGACGAGATCGCTGGTGAAAGCCTTCTGGTCGAAGACGACGAACTCGCCGCTGATCTTTGTGCTGGGCGGATTGAGCGGTCCATAGATGAAGCCCAGCAGGTCGCCTGCCTGATCATAGTCGCAGTCGACGACATAGGGCTTCGCCGTGCTGTCGCACGATAGGCCGGCGTCTTCCGTAACGAAGGCATGTCCCGCGTCGAGATCGGTCACGAACTTGATCTGCGCCTGAGGTACGCCCAGCTCACGGTAGAAGCTGGCCGCCGCACCGACGATCGCCGGTACGACGGTACGGTCCGACTTGCCGGTGAACAGGTAGACGCGGTCGCCGGTCGTCGCCGCAATCGGATCGATGGCGTTCTTGTCCGCCAGCTCGCGTGCGCGGTTCGCCAGCATCGGCGGATTGGGCACGCCCCAAAGCTGCATCGCATTGAGCATGCAGCCGTTGATCGCCTTGGTCGCATTGAGGAAGGCCGAACCGGGCCCGGGCATCATGTCGGCAAAGATGCTTTCCGCGCAGCCGTAGGGTCCGCCTGCGATGATGCCTGCACCGACCACATCCTTGCCGTGCGCGAGCTGGAACTGCCCGGCCATGTAGGCGCCTGAAGATATCCCCGAAACCGAGGTTTGATTAGTGTGTGCACCAAGGGCCGGCAGCCTGACGGCCTTTTCAGTGCGGCACGCGGCACCGCCGAGCGTTGCAAGCGAGAGCGCGGCCACGACGAGCGCGTGCCGAAGCAGCCGCGAAGCGTTTCTGGCACTGCCCGTGCCGGCCGATCGGGTCAGATGGCGCCGTCGCATATCGATCCAGGGTGCGGTTGCCGATGCCGTGAGCCGCGAAGTTCGCTCAAGCGGTTGCCGCGGAGTGGAGGCGAACTTCGCAAGACGGGACACTAGCCCGAACGCCAGCCCGGCGAAACCCTGGCCGCATCGGCTTCGGCGGCCCCAATTGCCGCAAGCCGGAGGATTTTGGGGCCCCGACTTGAGTAACCGCGCGGTAGATCGGCCGTTATCTGAGCCGCACCGTCACGCGGTCCACCTGTCCTTTCGCGTCGATCACCGACAGCTTGAAGAAACCGCGTCCCTGCGGTTGCCAGACCAGCTCGCGGCGGTGCGCTGCCGTCCCGATCGGCTTGCCGTCGGCCAACCAGGTCAGCGGCAACGCTCCTCCCTCGGCTTTCAGCAGCAGCGGATCGGCCGTCGCCGGGTCTCCGGAGCCCGCGACATCCACCTCAGATCGGTCGGGCGGGAAAGCGATCACAAGTGACCTTTCCAGGTAGGGCCCGCTCGGCCGCCGCTGACCGGGTTCAGCAAAGCGCTTGAGCGGCGGCGGCAGGGCGCTTCCCGAGACCCTGAGAGCGCCCGGCGGCGGTGACGCCAGCGGCACACGCTGCGCGCCGATACGGGCGAACGCGTCGAACAGCATCGGTGCCGCGGCCCCGTGACCCATCAACCCCGGCGTCGAGGCGTTGTCCGGCCGTCCGACCCATACCGCGACGACGTACCGGCCGTCGTAGCCGATCGCCCACGCATCGCGGTATCCGTATGACGTTCCCGTCTTGTAGGCGATCCGACCGCCGCGTGCGCTTGCCGGCGGCGGCGCATCCTTCAGCACGTCGCTCACGTACCACGAGGCAATCGGCGACAGGAGATGACGCGGGCGCTGTTCGGTTTGCCCGCGCCGCAATCGCGAGGCTGCTGCCTCCAGATCGTCCCGGCGGTGCACCAGCGCGATCGGATTGCCGCCCCGGGCAAGCCCCGCATAAAGCCCCGTCATGTCCTTGAGCGTGAGGCCGACGCCGCCGAGGGCCACCGCCAGCGACGGCTCGGTGCTTTCTGCGAACTGCGGCGAGAAGCCAGCACGCTTGAGCCGAGCGACGAAGCGCGCCGGCCCGACCCGATCGAGCACCTTGACCGCCGGAATGTTGAGCGAGTGCGCCAGTGCTTGTCGGATCGTCACCGTGCCGTGGAAGTCCTCGTCGAAGTTCTTCGGCGTATAGGTGCCAAAGCGCACCGGGCGATCCTCGATCAGCGTTTCGGGATGCGCCAGCCCGAGTTCGAAGCCGAGTCCATAGACGAACGGCTTCAGCGTCGATCCGGGCGAGCGCACCGCTTCCACCATGTCGATGGCGCCGAACCGTGTCTCGTCGAGGTAATCGGCTGCGCCGACATGCGCGAGGATCTCGCCGCTGTGATGGTCGGCCACCAGGATCGCCGAGGACAGGCGCTCGCCCAGCAACGCCGTCTGTGCCCGCGCCAGCTCTTCGAGGCTCTGTTGCAGGGTGCGGTCTATGGTCAGGCGGTGCACGCGCTTTGCCGGTGATGCGGCCACTTCGGCTTCCGTCAGATGCGGTGCGAGCAGCGGGAAGGGGCGGCGTACGCTCGCGATTGGTTCGGCTTTGGCACGTTCGGCCTCCGCCCGCGAGACGACACCGGCGGCCACTGCGCGATCGAGCACGCGCGCCCGAGCCCGCCTGGCCGCCAGCGGATGCCGGTCTGGACGCCGTGCTTCCGGAGACTGCGGCAGCGCAACCAGCAACGCGGCTTCTCCCAGCGACAGCCGCTTCGGCTCCTTGCCGAAATAGGCGAGCGTTGCCGCGCGTGCACCCTCGAGGTTGCCGCCAAACGGCGCGAAGCGCAGATAAAGATCGAGGATTTCGTCTTTCGACAGCCGCTCCTCGAGCTGCAGGGCACGCACCATCTGGCGTAGCTTGCCCGAAGCCGTGCGCTCGTGCCGCTCCTCGATGAGCCGCGCCACCTGCATGGTAAGCGTCGAGGCACCCGACACCAGCCGTCGGTGGCGGACGAACTGCGCCGCTGCACGCGCCACCGCCTTGACATCGACGCCGCCATGAGAGCGGAAGTCTTGATCCTCGAAGGCAAACAGCAGCGCCAGATAACGCTGGTCGACGTCGGTGTGTGTGACCGGCAACCGCCAGCGGTCGCTCTTGGTGGTGAACGCGCGCAGCAGTTGGCCTTTGCGGTCGAGCACCACCGTAGACAGGTCCTGCGCGACCTCCAGCGGCGGCGGGCCGATCCTGGATTTCGCGATCTCGATGCCGCCCCACAAGACCGCAACACCGCCAGCGGCGGCGACGATCAGCGCAATGCCGGCGCGGGCGGCAAAGCGCAGCCGCCGCCGCGCGACTCCCGCGGCAGCGGGGGGCACTGCCGCGGGAGTGGGCTCGGGCACGGGGATGAACGTGCCGGAGGAAGACTTTGTGGGCGAAGTCTCGGCCATGATGTGCCGTCACTCCTTCGCCGAAACAGTAAGCGTGCCAGCCGCACTGCGTGCGTAACGCTCAGGACGGTACATGTCCTCCACAGTTGCTGCGGGATGCACGAACTTGCCGGGCGTGACGGCGCGTACGATGTAGGCCGCCGTTGCCGTGCGCAGCGGTCCTTCGTTCTCTGTCGTCGTTCCAGCCTGCGGCTTGAAGTTGAACAGGTTGAACGAGGCCACGAACCGGTCGTCGCGGAACTCGGTGTGTTCGGGCGACAGCGTACCCGCCAGCCAGCCGAGCGATTTGATGTCACCCGACTGCACCAGCCGCGGGTTTTCGATTTCGAGGCCCGCCGGCAGCCGGTCCACCAGCAGGATACGCCCGCCGGCTTCGCGCGTTTCCACCTTCACGACCGCAACGAGGCGCTCGTTCTGTGCGATCGTCGCCTCACCGCCCGACGCACTGGCCAGATCGACCTCCCGCCCATCCAGCGTGTAGTACGTGCGTGTCACGGTGAAGCCCTTGGAAACAGCAGGTTCCGGGCTCAGCGCTGCACCGATCACCGAGACCACAACGTCGATCTCCGCATCGCCTTCATTCGACAGGACGAGCCCGCCGTCCTTGCTGATCTGCGCCGGCGTGAGCGGCCGGAAGATTGGAGCCTGCAATGGAGCCCCGTCCAGGATCAGCCGGCTCGCCGCCACGGAGC
>CAZDNY010000207.1:0-6170 GCA_964506885.1 uncultured Hyphomicrobiaceae bacterium
CCGAGGCCAAGGAGGCGATGTTCTTCTACACCGACACCGCCGACGCGCCGTGGACCATCGTCAAGTCGGACGATAAGAAGCGCGCGCGGCTGAACTGCATGCAGCACTTTCTCTCCACGCTGGATTACGCCGGCAAGGACCGTCACGTCGTACGCGGTCCCGATCCGCTGATCGTCGGCTCGTCCCAGCACGTCATCGGCCGCGACGAGCATATCCTCGGCAAGACCCTGCCGCCCGAAAAGCGCCGCGGCAACGGCAACGGCAAGGGCAAGGCCTGAGCAGCGGCGCCCGGTGCCGATAGCCACTGAATTGACCAGACTACGCGGCCCGGTGTCACCCGACGCCGGGCCGATTGCTTTAAGCGATCTGTCGCATCGCCTTGCCAGCCCCGGCCCGCCATGCCATCTGCGATGACAGTTGTCGCGCGTGACAGCCGCGCCAGTGCCGATCAGATGAGGACCCAGCAAGGATGCAACCGGAAGAGCCCGCAAGCGCCCCCACGGTCACGCTCTACGACTTGCTCGGCGGCGAGGCGGCGCTGCGGAGACTGACCCGCCGCATGTACGAGCTGATGGCGACACTGCCCGAGGCGGAGGCCGCCCGTGCCGTGCATCCGCCCGATCTGGCGGGCAGCGAGCAGAAGTTCTTCGAGTTCATGAGCGGCTGGCTTGGCGGCCCGCCCCTGTTCGTCGAGAAGCATGGGCCCCCGATGCTGCGGCGGCGTCATTTCGTGGCCAAGATCGGCGAGCCCGAGATCGCCGCGTGGCTCAAGTGCTTCGAAGGCGCGATGGACGAAACCGTCGCTGATCCACGTCTGCGCGAAGCGCTGCGCGAGCCCATCCGCCGCCTCGCCCACCACATGCGGAATATCGAATAGGTCCGGTCAAACCACAAAACGGCCGCCACAACCAACGAGCCCGGCACCTCGCGATGCCGGGCTCTCAATCTGCCTGCAACATGCAGAGCATGAGGATTCAACACCCGTTCGCCGCGACGGCTTCAGCATCGAACACATGGCCCGTGAGCTGGCGGCCCTTGCGGCTGGCGAGGTAGAGCGCCAGCGCGGCGATGTCGGGCCCGGTCGAAAGGCATGCGCCGCCCTGGGCGCTGTCGACCGCGCCGCGCGGACCGATGGCGTTGATGCGGATCATCTTGTCGGCCCAGCGTTCCGCTTCGCGCCGCGTCACCGTGGCGAGCGCAGTCCTGAGAATGCCGGCGAAGGCCCGTTCCGCGTCGTTTTGCGGCTCGGCCATCATGACGACGTTGAGAACAAGCCCCTCGGTCAGCGTCAGCCGCATGCGGTTGGCAATAACCCGCGCCATCAGCGTCGCCGCCAGGAGCTTTTGCGACACGAGATCCTCGATCTGCTCCAGGCTGGTGCGGCCGGCGATGTCGTCGGCGGTGACCGTGATGAGGTTGATGGCGGCATCGAGCCCGCCGAACGTTTGCGCCGGCCCCTGTGCAAAGCGCACGGCGGCGTCGCCGTCATCGATATTCGTCGTAAAAATCTGGGTTTCCGCGGCGGCTTCCGCCAGCAGCGTCGTCAGGGCGTCGATTTCCGGCCCCTCGTCGGCCGTCTGCAGCACCAGCCGGCATTTGTGGTCGGCAAAGCCGCGCGCCAGATCGACGCCGGCAACGGCCGAAAGTCCGGTAATCAGCACCCGCGCACCCGCCAGTTCCGCATAGACGGGCACATTGGGGGCATGCGTGACGACGCTCATGAACATGGCAGGGGCTCTCCTTATGCGTACGCCAGGACTAGAAAGGAAGGCGGCCCGGCCGACACATTACCACGCCGATTCGCCTAACGAGACCTAAACAAGCGTCAGATGACGTTCATGACGCGGCGGTGTTGCGACCAAACCGCGGCACCGGCAAAAAACCGTTCGTCATCCACTGTTGAGTGTGCTTATCCACAGGCAGGAAAGCGCAGCATGCCGCCTCTACAAGGCGGGCACGGCACCAACGACCCGGCCGGACCATGGATATGAAGAAGACGGCAACGCCCAATTCGCTGGACGCCTACTGGATGCCCTTCACGGCGAACCGGGCCTTCAAGGCCGCTCCGCGCATGCTCGTCGGCGCCGAGGGCATGCACTATCTGACCGGCGACGGCCGCCGCGTCATGGACGCCACCTCGGGCCTCTACTGCGTCAACGCCGGTCACGCCAACCCGCACATCGTCGGCGCGATCCAGAAGGCCGCGGCCACGCTGGATTATGCTCCAGCCTTCCAGTTCGGCCATCCCGGCGTCTTCGAACTGTCCAATCGTCTCAAGCTGCTGGCCCCCGGTGACCTCGACCACGTATTCTACGCCTCGTCGGGCAGCGAGGCGATCGACACGGCGCTGAAAGTCGCACTCTCCTATCACCGCCGGCGCGGCGAGGGGCACCGCACCCGCTTCATCGGCCGAGAGCGCGGCTACCACGGCGTCGGCTTCGGCGGCATTTCGGTCGGCGGCATGTCGCCCAACCGAAAGGTCTACGGCAACATGCTGAGCGGCGTCGATCACCTGCCCACGACCTACGTGCGCGACAAACAGGCCTTTTCGAGAGGCGAACCGGACTGGGGCGCACACCTCGCCGACGAACTGGAGCGGATCATCGGTCTCCACGATCCCTCCAATATCGCCGGCGTCATCGTCGAGCCGGTCGCCGGCTCGACCGGCTGCCTGCCGCCGCCGAAGGGCTATCTGGAGCGCTTGCGGGCCATTACCGAGGCGCACGGCATCTTGCTGATTTTCGATGAGGTGATCACGGCATTCGGACGGCTCGGACAGGCATTCGCGTCCGACCGCTATGGGATCGTCCCCGACATGATCGCCTTCGCCAAGGGTCTCACCAACGGCGCCGTGCCGATGTCGGGCGTCCTGGTGCGCGCGGCCATGTACGAGACGCATATGGAGGGGCCCGAGCATCTGCCCGAGCTCTACCACGGCTTCACCTATTCCGGTCATCCGCTGGCCACCGCCGCAGCGCTCGCCACCCTCGATGTCTACGCCGGCGAGGGCCTGTTCGAGCGCGCTCGTACGCACGAGCCGCTTTTTGCCGAAACCATGCTGTCCCTGCGATCCGCGCCCGGCGTCCTCGACATCCGCCCGGTCGGCATGATGTGCGGCATCGACCTCGCCCCGAAGAACGCCACCGTCGGCGTGCGCGGCTATGAGATCATGGACCGCGCCTTTCACGAGCACGAACTTTATATCCGCGTCGGCGCCGATACGCTGATCGTTGCCCCGCCCCTGATCGCCGGCCCCGACGAGATCGAACAGATTCGCGACAAGCTGGCCGCGCTCATTTCCCTGACGGCCTGAGGGCAGCCCCGGCACCACGGTGCCCCGGCTGCGCGCGCCGTCCGGCTCTCGCCGAATGAAGCCGTGGCGCCTCGGCAGCGGTGCGTTTGAGCAACAACTTAAGCGCAAGGCCCCGGCGATCCCGGAATTTCTGGTGAAAGCCCGGAACCTTGCATTGCCGTCGACCACCGAGACCCCGGACAGTTGAGTCCAGCGAATCGATTCCCGTGGCGTGCGTTTTTGATGTGGCCTGGCTGTTTCAGCCGGCCGGAATTTCGCGCGAGCCGCAGCTTTGGTGACCGGAATGACTTCGGGTTTGATGGGGTAGGCTAGGAATGGCGACCGATACCAGCAAAGAGCAACGCAAGCCGGCCAAGCGCCGTACGTCCGACGGCTTCGTCATGATGGCGATGGCCGTTGTGACACTGGCGCTGTGCATGGGGCTGGTGGCTCAGGTGGGTCTGAGTTTTTGGCTGGCAGTCACGGTATCGGCGGCCTTTTACCTGGGTCTGCTGACACTCCACACTTTGGTGCGCCGCCACGACCAGCTCGATGAACTGCGTGCCGAAGTCGACCGCCTGACCAACGAGGTCGCCCGCCTCAATCAGGCCCCTGGAATTGCCGGGCGAGCCGCGCCGTACCCTGGCGCAGGCAGCCCGCCCGCATCCGCTGCCGTCGCGCGTGCCGCCGCCGCAGCTCCGCCTGCGGCAGGTCCAACGCCGGCGCCAGGTGCGATAGATCCACTCGCGCGTGTCGCAGCCGCGATGCCGCCCAAGCCGCAGGTGCGCCCGGGCGCAACGCGACCCGACGAGTCCGCAACGGCCGCAGAGGCTAAGGCGCAGGATGAGCGGCCGCCACTTGCCGGCGATGCCGACCGTCATGCCGGACCGGCGCCGCAGATGCAGAAGATCGTTCGCGCGCCCTATGCGGCCGGCAAGAAGCAGCCCGCCGCCGACAACGCTGATGGCGGCGCGCAGCCAGTGGTGGGCGCGGCGACCGCGGCGCCACTGCCGTCTTCTTACTCGAAGGTCCCCGCGCAGATCGAAAGGTCGGGCCGTGACGATGCTGCCCCGAGCGGGGCGCCGAGCGAACTGAGGGCGGCCGAGGCGTCCCATCAAGCACCGCCGGCAACCCATAAGGCGGTTCCGCCGCTGGCTGAAGTGCCGGTGCCCGCCCCTGTCGACGCCATCGCGGCTGGCATGTCGGCGCCGCCCCGATTCGCTGCTGACGCCCCCGGCACGGCAGCAAATGCGGCTCTTGAAGGCGGCACTGCGCCTGACATTCCAGCCCTTGAGGACGGTCCGCCGGCAGGCGCACCATGGACCTATCGACCCGGCGATGCCGAGCGGGAGGTTGCATTCTCGCCCAGCGAATCCGACGTCGAAATGATCCAGGGGCTGATCAAGAAGCTTGCCGACGAGGTCAATTCGGCGGATGCCGCCAAGCTCGCGCAGGCGACGTCACGCGAGGCGCTCGATGCTGAGGCACTCGATCGTTCGGTCGGCGCGTTGCGCCAGGCCGCACGCAACATGCACGAACCGGTAACGTCCGGACGCGGCCGGCTCCAAGAACCGCCGCCGGCGCCGGCCCGCTCCTCCCAACCTGCCAAGCGCACGGAGGCGTCGAAGCGCGGCGCCGAAATGGAGCCGCCCCCGCCGCAGCACGCCGCCGAAGCCAAGACCGCGGCCGGGCCGCAAGCAGCCGGCGACGCGCCGTCACCGCACGTCTCCAGCGCAAACGACTTGGACGTCGAGGCGCTGATGCGGCGTGCCAAGCCGATTGCGTCGATGACCAGCATGCCGCCGCCCTTGCCGGCCGCGCCAAATATCATGGACCAGCGCGGCAAGTCGGTGCTGCAGACCACGGCTGGCGAAGCCGAAGCGTCACCAAAGGACATTGCTGGCCCGGCAGACGATGAACTGTGGGGCGTTGCCGACGAGCCGGGCCCCGGCGGCGACGATCCGCAGGCGGCCAGAGCCGAAATCGAGGACCGACTTGCGCGGATCGCAGGAGCCATCGAAGCTGGCCGCGTCCAGGTGTTTCTAGAGCCGATCCTCGATCTGGAGAAGAACCAGGCGCGCCACTACGAGGTTAGCGTCCGACTGACCGATGCGGATGGCGCGGAAATCGCGCCCGACGATCCGAACGAGACCGAACGTCCCTCCGGCGCTCTCCCGTTACTCGACAGTCTGCGCCTGAAGCGCACCGCGCACGTCGCGCAGCGCCTGGAGGAACGCAACAAGCAGGGCAATGTCTTCTCGACATTCTCCGGCCAGTCGCTGACCTCCGACGACTTCCTGTCGACGTTTGCGGAGACCTACGATACGCAGGTCCAACTCGCCGGTCAGCTCGTCCTGACGTTCTCGCAGGATGATGTGCGCCGGTTCCGCAACCCGCACTGGACCATGGTTACCGAGATGCGCGATCTGGGCTTCGGCTTCGCCTTGCGGGCCGTCACCGATCTCGACATGGATTTCGAGCACCTCGCAGATGCGGGCTTCAAGTTCGTCAAACTTGACGCCGACGTGTTCCTTTCCGGCCTTCCCGCGCCCGGCGCGCTCGTGCCGGCCGCCGACCTGTGCAAGCACCTCGAGGGGCTGGGCCTCATGCCGGTGGTCGAGGCACTCGACGACGAGGCCAAGCGCGAGCAGGTCTACAGCTACGGGGTCCGGCTCGGTCAGGGTAACCTGTTCGGAGGAGCACGCCAGATCCGTACGACAAGTGGATCGGGGGAACAGACAGCGGCCGCTTGATTTTTCCGCCGCGCTACGCCACCTGGGAGCGATGAACAGATCCGCTCCCAATTCCGCGGCACCCTCGGCCGCCTCTATCCCCTTGGCGACCTCCATCGCCCCGCTTGCAGCCGCCACCGATGCCT
>CAZDNY010000208.1:0-6166 GCA_964506885.1 uncultured Hyphomicrobiaceae bacterium
GATGGTGACCCTCCAGATACCGTGCCGGCGATGTTGCCGGTCGCGGATGGACCTGGCAACTCGCGCGCGCCTTTGCTGATCGACCTGGCGTTGCAAGGCGGCGGCTCGCACGGGGCGTTCACATGGGGCGTTCTCGATCGCCTCCTCGATGAGCCATGGCTCGAGATAGAGGGCATGTCGGGCACGTCTGCAGGTGCTATGAATGCCGCAGTTTTCGCACATGGAATGATTGTCGGCGGTCGCGATGGTGCTCGCTCCGCTATGCACGACTTCTGGCGGCGCGTATCGAATGCTGCTGCGTTCAGTCCATTCCAGAGAACCCCGATCGACCGACTTCTGGGCCGATGGTCGCTTGATTTCTCGCCTATGTATGTCGCAACAGACCTCATGGCGCGGCTGGTTTCACCTTATTCCATGGGCTTTGCGGGGCTCAATCCGCTGCGAGATATTCTTAACGAAACCATCGATTTCCAGAGGCTCGCCACGAGCCCGATAAAGCTCTTTATCACCGCTACAAACGTTCGCACCGGTCGAGGTCGCATCTTTCGGAATGGCGAAATCACAGCGGACGTGCTGCTGGCGTCGGCCTGTCTCCCGACGATGTTTCAGGCGGTCTACATCGATGGAGAGCCATATTGGGACGGCGGGTACTCCGGCAATCCAACAATTTCTCCACTGGTCCGAGAGTGCAAGTCGCACGATACGTTCGTGGTGCAGATCAATCCCGTTCAAAGGCCGGAGGCGCCGTTCACGGCCCACGAGATCCACAACCGGATCAACGAAGTTTCATTCAACGCAACCTTGCTGAAGGAGCTGAAAATGATCGCTCTATTGCGACAGGTTGCCGACGCCAACGACGGCGAAGGTTGGCTTTGGGCGCAAATGCGCCTCCACCTGATAAAGAGCGAAAAGATGGTATCGCTTGGCGCTTCGTCGAAGCTGAATGCCGAATGGGAATTCCTTTTGATGCTCCGCGATGAGGGCCGGCGGGCAGCCTCTGAATTCGGTGCCAAGCACAAGGATGACGTGGGCGTTCGTTCGACCTTCGACTTCGAGAGCCTGTTGGAAGGAACCTGAGCTGTGGGCCTGGCTGGGATCGTTCTGGGACTGGTTGCATTGATGGCGCTGGCCTTCCGAGGCTGGACCATTCTCCTACTCGCTCCCGCCGCCGCGATGATTGCAGCCGCGTTTGCAGGCGAACCGCTGCTCGCGCATTGGACCCAGACGTTCATGACGTCAGCTTCTGGTTTTGTCGCTCAATTTTTTCCGTTGTTCTTGCTCGGCGCCCTCTTCGGGAAGCTTATGGACGATAGTGGCTCTGTCCGGAGCATTGCCGATTTCATGACGGAAAAGCTCGGACCACGGCGCGCCATTCTCGCGGTGGTCCTCGCCGGAGCACTTGTTACGTATGGTGGTGTCAGCTTGTTTGTCGCATTCTTCGTGCTGGCGCCGATGGGGCTCGCATTGTTCAAGGCGGGTGAAGTTCCGCGGCGACTGTTGCCGGGAGCTATCGCGCTCGGCACCTCGACTTTTACGATGTCCGCACTGCCCGGCACCCCGGCGATTCAGAATGCGATCCCGATGCCCTTCTTCGGCACTACGCCGTTCGCGGCTCCAGGACTTGGGCTGATAGCAGCTGTTGTGATGCTCGGCTTTGGGCTCTGGTGGCTTGAATTTGCGCTAGCCCGCGCCCGCAAGGCCGGTGAAGGCTTTGAACGTCGCTCGTCGCAAGATGTCAATCAGCCCGAGGCAATCGCAGAGACTGCATCCCATGACCTAACTCTCCGAGAACTCGCATCAACCGCGCGAGAATTCGATCCGGCAGAGATCGATCGTGGAAATCGAACATCAGACAGTCCGCCAATTGCGCTCGCAGTTCTTCCACTCGTGTTGGTCGTTGCTACGAACTTTGCAATGACCCAACTTGTACTTCCGCAACTCGACGGATCGTTCCTCGCCGAGCCGCGATGGGGAGGTACGACACTTGCAGCTGTCGGGGGAGTTTGGTCAGTCGCGGTCGCACTCCTCGTGGCGATCATCGCGCTGATTGCACTCAACTATGAGCGCCTGCCTGCACTACGGGAAACGATGGACGCTGGTGCGAACGCCTCGGTGCTTCCCGTGCTGAGTGTCGCCAGCCTCGTCGGATTTGGCGCCGTTGTTGCCGCATTGCCTGCTTTCGCTATGGTTCGTGACTGGGTCCTCGGCATCGGTGGTGGACCACTTGTTTCTCTTGCAGTGGCGACCAACATCCTCGCGGCGTTAACCGGCTCCGCATCGGGCGGCATGACAATCGCTCTCGACGCACTAGGGCCAACCTTCATGCAGATTGCCAACGAGACCGGTCTGAGCCCGTCACTCATGCACCGGGTCGCCGTCATCGCCTCGGGAACTCTGGACAGCCTTCCCCACAACGGGGCGGTCGTGACGATGCTGGCCGTCTGCGGGTGCAAACATCGCGAAAGCTATTTCGACATCGTGATGGTGGCCGTCTTTGGCGCAACGATCGCCCTCATTTCTGTTATAGTCCTCGGCGGATTTTTCGGATCTTTTTGAAGGAGGGTTTGTCGTCGGATCGGACTGGAAGTGATGGTTAAGTTGTCATCAGCGTTCTGGCATTCATAGACGCAGGTCCCTTGGGACTTGATGAAGGTCTCATGAAGGCGGAACTCAAATGGGAAACCGGCGCCAGCGTCGCGATCGGATCCGAATGCTCAGGTGCGATGTGATGGAAGCATATAAGGACAAATGGAAGTGGCTCGTGCGGCAAGCCAAGCGTTTGGCACTTCTGCTCGTCGCAGCAATTGTCACTCTGCTTGGGGTTCGAGTTTACAATCTCGAGAGCGGACCTCCGCTTAAGCCTTGGCATACCTTTGTTCCGGAAGAAGCCAGCCGCGACCTCGTCGATAGAATGGACTGGGATGGCTATATCTCAGCCGAAAATAAGCTGTTCGAGGACGTACGCGAGTCAGTGGTCCAGAAGCTCCCCATCGGCGAACGGGTGCCGATGAACCGCTACTTTGAGGGAAGCAAAGTCTATCCTCCCGCTCTTGCCCGCGATTGGAACCGAACCTATAGGCTTGCTCCAAAGGGCCAGGTACGCGGAGCCGCCGTATTCCTGCATGGCTTAACGGATTCACCCTATAGTTTGCGCCACATCGCCCGACTCTACGCAGAGCGAGGATTTGTGAGCCTCGCACCTCGACTTCCGGGACACGGCACCGTACCTGCCGGCCTCGCTGATGCAGCCTGGGAGGATTGGGCCGCCGTGACGCGGCTGGCTGTGCGCCAGGCCAGACTGGAAGCCGGACCTGATCTACCGATCCACCTCATTGGGTTCTCGAACGGCGGCGCGCTTGCACTGAACTATGCTCTCGACGCTCTAGACGATCCCCACGTTCCCCGCCCGGACCGCGTCGTTCTTATCTCTCCTATGGTCGGCATTACGGAGTTTGCGCGGTTCGCCGGATTGGCCGCATTGCCCGCCCTTCTCCCGGTCTTCAGCAAGGCTGCATGGCTCAGTATCGTCCCGGAATTCAACCCCTTTAAATACAATTCATTTCCAGTAAACGGAGCGCGACAGTCCCGCCTGCTCACGCTGCACATTCAGTCGAGGATCACCAGCCTGGCGAACTCGGGCCGACTAGAGAGTTTCCCGCCGGTCATCACATTCCAGTCGGTGCTCGATTTCACAGTAAGTACACCTGCGATAGTCGGTGCTTTGCATTCGCGACTCGCTGCGGGACGCAGTGAGCTTGTCCTTTTCGACATCAATCGTAGTACCAAGCTCGACATGCTGGTCCGCGCTCGCTCCGATGTCGATATCCGTCAATTACTGCCGCCGGCGCCACGTCCGTTCCGCGCGACCTTCATTACAAATCGCGTGTCCGGCAGCCCTCAGGTTGAAGAGCATATTGTTGAAGCGGGAAGCGTCGAAGAAAAGATTCGTCCACTGGATCTAGCCATTCCAGACTACGTATATTCGCTATCACACGTGGCGTTGCCGTTCCCGATGAATGATCCGCTTTATGGGGTCCTGCCACCAGAAGATCCCAACGAGAAGTATGGAGTACAGCTCGGTTCCATCGCAGTTCGCGGCGAACGTGGCGCGCTGATCGTCAGCCTTGACGCGTTGCTTCGGATGTCCGCCAATCCACTATTTCCATACATGATCGAGCGGATCGAAGAAGGCATTCCTGCCGAGAACGCTCGATAGCATCACGGCAACACGAAGCCCCCTCATTCGGCATCCAAAGATCATCAATTGGAGGTCGGGAACAGAAACGTCATCGTTGCGCGAACACCGAGGCCTTCGGGACCGCCAGCAGGGCTTTCAGCCCAATACCGAATGCCGGCGCCGAGGCTCACCGGTTGAGCAGCGATCTTTGTCAACTTGGAGATGCTGAAGTTGATGGGCACGGACCAGCTACTCGTCGTCCAGTCGTAGGTCGATTCCGTGTTAAGTGCGAACGTCCAGGCATCCGCGGTCGTGTAGCTCACGAACGGTTGCAGGAACGTGGCGCTTATGTCAGGGCGCGCATCGTCACCTGCAACGGACCAGATATGATTGGCGAGCGCACCGAAAGTCCATCGATCAATCTGTGTGAGCACCACCGCCGTTGGACCCACCCCCCATTTTTCGGTCGTCAACAGGCGATCCGTTCCTGTCGGCAACAACATCACCGGACCGACGCCCCAAATAATGCCTCGTTGAGGGATCTTCGGAGACAAAAAGAAGCTTTGTACAGTATCACCCAAACCGAACTGGGATCCCGATCCATTAAAAATGGAATCCTGTGCCACGATCGGGACGATCGTGCGCGAAATCAGGTTCCATTCTGCATCAAGTGAAAAGGGAACTACGGGCTGGACATTGATCAAGTGCCTGGTCCCAGAGCCGGTCGCTCCGATACGCTGATCAAAATTGTATTGGATGGGAACACTGATCAACGATGCGACCGGATTTGTCAGCTGCTGTGCAAGATCCGAGTCGTCGGCAGATGCGGGAAGTGTCGCCTTCCCCAACGCGGCAAGCAAAATCAGATGAACCATCGCAATGGTCGAAAATTGGCGCACGGGTTCGGACCTCCAGAAATGAACCTGCACTCCAGAACAAGTTGTTGAAGCTACAGGTCGCGACTCAGTCTGCACATGAACGTTAGGCAGGCGACGCATCGAGATTGTTGCATTTGACCCAAAGGAATGAGCACACGCGTGCAATTCTGCGCAGATGTCGCAGCAAGGCTACGCTGCGTCGCAGCCGACTGGGCATCCAGGCCGACAGATTGACCATCGCCATCCGCAACCCAGTTGAGCGGACCGAACCCGGCCGGCTGCGAGGCAGGGCCGCGATGGCGACGAGGTCAAGGCGATCGATCCGGCGACGGGGCTGGTGGCCTGGAAGAAGGTCACCGAGCGGCATGAGCGCACGGCGGTGGCGGACATCGTCCGCGTCACGATGGAAGATGCGTTCGGCAGGCGCGAAACGCTGACCGTTACGCATAACCAACCGAATCTGCGCTGCCGATTCACGCTTCGCGCAAGAAGGGCGCGAAGCGATCGGAGCGCGGGGCATCCTCAACGCCGTCAAGCTCGATCCGGGCGGGGACTGGTCGGCGGCGGGTCTGCTGAAGCCGGGCGACAAGGTGCAATCCGCGATAGGTGCGGACCTTGAGGTCGTCTCCGTCGAGCCGATTGATGGCTTGGCCGCCAAGGTCTACAACCTCGAAGTCGCCGACCACCACACCTATGCCGTTGGTGAACTGGAGGCGTAGGCGCATAATGCACGGTCAAAACCTCCAACACCAGGGCGTCCAACACCAGGGAACACGGGTGGACTTTTCCAGCCCGGTAAGGGGAGCGGACATTACAAGAAGCAAGCCTGCGGATGCATGGGTTGGATCGACAAATTTGGCAACATCTCGTCGCCCACAGGTGGCGTTGCTGCGCACGGTGGCGAGCATTGGGATGTGCAGTTCTGCCCATGTTTAGGAGGTCGATGCTGCCCGACTTTGGCGGACAGTCACAGACGTCAATCGCACCAAGAAGTCATGTTTTATGGGGAAAACGTCGACGCTGGCCGACATGGGCAGACGCTAGCGGAGGCCGTTCTGGCGGAGGGAGTGGGATTCGAACCCACGGTACGGTTTCCCGCACACACGCGTTC
>CAZDNY010000209.1:0-6139 GCA_964506885.1 uncultured Hyphomicrobiaceae bacterium
GCCGAACCTCCCACACCTGCCCACAGAACGGGTATGATCAATAGCCAGCGAACAACGCTCCACGTGCCAAGCAATAATTTGCCAATTGTGAAGATCGTCGTGGGGCAGGGCGCCACGCCAAATGCTGGGGACGCTGGGTAGACATGTCCGGCCAACCAACCCCAGATCGGATACGCGATGGTGGCAAATGCGACGAGAAGCAGAGCCAGGGCCGATGTCGCATCTCTTCCGACCCTGAACCACAATTGCGGAAATTGATATGTCGAGGCCGCCAGCGCAACGGCCTGGACAACGAAGGCAACGCCGAACAACCAGGCGGCAGGGTTCACGACAGTGAAGAACAGCCAGTGATAGCCAACACCGTTGATCGCCCACATTGCCGCGAGAATCCAGGTGACAATCTTCGCTTGCCAAGGGTGAACCCAGCACAGTTGTGCAATGGCAACGAGCGCTGCCAGATACGCGAGCAGCTGCGCCGGCCAGATGGCCTCATTGTAGCGTACGAAGACGCCTAAGAACTCATCAACGGAAAACGGCATAGTCCTTCCTCTGGCCGTGATCGGCTCGGCAAGAACGCCGTGCGATCATCGCCTCTGCGCCGTATCGCCGTAGCGGAGCTGCATGAGCGGAAAGAGACCGAACATCACTTGGCCCGCAAGTCCCAGTAATCCGTGTATCGTGTTATACTGATTGACGTGATCGACAACAGTACGCCCGAACGCGAGCACCGATAGACCGAGTTCGGCACACATCAAGGTCAGGAATGCTGCGCCGCCCATCAAGAGACGCGGCACTGATTGGCGCGGCACATCAAACGTTGTCACCAGCCAGCTGCAGGCGATCCAGGCGACTGTCAGGATTACTGGAAGCTCCATGAGCACAGCGGCGGTCTCACCGAGCCTCGGGATCAGCAGAACGACCCGGATTGCACCAAGCGCGAAGCCGGCAGCGAATACGATCGCGAAGTAGGCGAGGCCGGCGAGCACCGCGCGCCGAGAATCATGTCTTGGCCAATCAGATCGGTCGCTCATGACATCAGATCTCACTATGGGTGCGCTCACTCGTCAGCAAAAAGCGTCGGACTGCTCGTGACGCCCTCGTCGGCTTCTGCGTACATCGGCAACCTGAGGCTTCTTGGACGGCAACTCGAAGAGTGCTCTCCCTGTGACATCACGCTTCGAAGACGAGTCTCGATTTCAGTCGCGGCTGCACATAATCGAGAAAGGCCCTTAGCTTTTGCGGAATGCGACGTCCGCCGGGATATACAAACTGCACCGGTGCGGGCTCGGCCTCGAACTTGCGCAGGAGGAGCTGCAGGCGCTTCTCCATAATCGCGGACGCAATCTGATAGCAGAACAAACGGGTGACGCCGAGACCGGCAACGGCCGCATCAGCCGCCGTTTCCGCAGTGGTCACAACCAACCGGGAGTGGAGGGAGAACTTCTCGAACCGCTTACCAATCTTGAAGGACCATTCCTTGGCGTTCTCCAGCGGCACCATCGTGATGCAGTCGTGTTGAGCCAGGTCGCGGGGATGTGACGGCCCGGGCTTTCTGGTGAGATAAGCCGGACTTGCGCAAACCACACGACGTACCTCGCCGGCACTCACCGCGATCATGCTGCTGTCTGCCAACTCGCCCACCCGCAGTGCAACGTCGATCCGATCCTCGAACAGATCCGCATACCGGTCGCTCAGCCGGAGTTCGACATCGATCTCCGGATAGGCCCTCAGGAAGTCGATCAGGATCGGCGATAGATGTAGACGGCCAAGGGCGACGGGAGCGGAGACGACAAGCAGGCCTTTCGGCGTGCTGTAGGCTCCTGAAGCGCCTCGTTCGATTTCGGCCAGATCTTCCAACAGCCGACGGCTGCTTTCAAAGTACTCCCTGCCGATGTCCGTCAACGACACGGACTTATTCGATCGCACCAGGAGTTGCGCGCCCAAGGCTTCCTCAAGCTCCGCCACCTTCCTGCTGATTGTTGCAAGCGGCATCCCAAGGGCCCGTGACGCTGCGGAAAATCCGCCAGCCTCGGCGACGGCAACGAACGCCGACATCGACTCGAACCGATCCATGCCTGCCTCTCAATTTTTGGAACGCGACTTCTCGATTTTGCCGGATATGACTCAAAATTGGAATGCCCTACTCCTGTCTCACCGGACGGCCAAGTCGGCCAAGCACGGGACAAGAAAGAAGGAGATGATCATGAGCCGAATTCAAACACTGCCGTCTATCGAAGCCGCTCCGGCGGCATCCCAACCACTGCTCGAGGGTGCTAAGAAGCAGCTCGGTAGCGTTCCGAACCTGTTTCGAGTGATCGCCAAAAGCCCGGCTGCCCTCGAAGGCTATTTCGGCCTGAACAGCGCGCTGTCGAAGGGCCGGCTTTCGGCACAGACCAGAGAGCGGATCGCGCTCGCCATCGCAGAGGTCAACGGCTGCGGCTACTGCCTTTCCGCCCATACCTACCTCGCCCGAAACCTCGCCAAGCTCGACGATGCCGAAATCACGGCCAACCGTAACGGCGCATCGAACGACCCCAAGGCGGATGCGGCGGTGAAATTCGCTGTCTCGGTCGTGGAAAGTCGCGGACATGTCTCCGAAGCCGTGGTTGAGACCGTCAGAAGGGCCGGTTTCGAGGACGGCGAGATCGTTGAAATCGTCGCCCACGTCGCACTCAACACGCTGACGAACTACGTCAACGAGGTCGCCGGCACCGAGATCGACTTCCCGGTCATCGAGCGTCGCCGGGCAGCGGCCTGACCGCGACCGGACAGAGGCAGTCAGCTACCTAGGTCTCAGCAACGCAGACCCGAAAGAGCACTCGGGTCTGCGGTCGAAGGAGGCTCAACCCATGCCATCCGTCTCGCGTAGATCCCCCATACGATCCCGCGCCGCGGAACCGATTGTTCCAACTGAGGTCGAGGGGGACCGATGGATAATTGCCTCACTACAAGACCCGACCCTGTGGAATTTCGAAACTAGAACTCTGGAGACAGATCAATGACCGAGACCGAGACGAGACCTCCACTGCCCCCGTTCACGCGCGAGACCGCGATCCAGAAGGTCCGTATGGCAGAAGACGCCTGGAACACGCGAGACCCCGAGCGCGTGTCGCGCGCCTATACCGTCGACAGTCGCTGGCGGAACCGGGCGGAGTTTCCAGTCGGTCGCGAACAAATCAAGGGCTTCCTCGAGCGCAAGTGGGCGCGAGAGCTGGACTACCGGTTGATCAAGGAACTCTGGGCGGTCGCCGACAACCGCATCGCGGTCCGTTTCGCCTACGAATGGCGGGACGACGCGGGCAACTGGTTCCGCTCTTATGGGAACGAGAACTGGGAATTCGACGAACACGGCCTCATGCGCTTGCGCTTCGCAAGCATCAACGATCTGCCCATCAAGGAAGCCGATCGCAAGTTCCATTGGCCGCAGGGACCGCGGCCTGCCGACCACCCCGGATTGTCAGATCTGGGCCTGTAAGGCGCCGCCGGGCACCAATGCCATAGACTACGCAGCAGGAGATGACGCATGGGGCACAAGTTTGCCGAGATCGCATTCACGAACACCGTGAAATCCGTGCAGGAGGCCTTGGGAAGCCGCTCTGGCTACGCCCGACGTGAAGGCGGTGACGTCGACTTCAACGACCGTCTCGGCCCGAGCGAAGCCCAATTCATCGCTGAGCGCGACAGCTTCTACATGACGACGGTCAGCGAGACCGGCTGGCCCTACGTACAGCATCGCGGCGGACCGAAAGGCTTCCTTCGGGTGCTCGATGAGAAGACCCTCGGGTTCGCGGATTATTCAGGCAACCGGCAGTACGTATCGGTTGGAAACCTCAAGACCGACGATCGCGTCTCTCTCTTTCTTATGGACTATCCGAACCGTACGCGACTGAAGCTCCTTGGCCGCGCCAGGGTCGTCGAGTTCGATGGAGACAACGACCTCGTCCGCCATCTCTCCCTCCCTGACTACCGGGCGCGCATCGAGCGAGGCGTTGTGATTGCCGTCGAAGCCTTCGACTGGAACTGCCCGCAGCATATCACGCCACGCTTCACATCCGAGGAGATCGAAGTCGCGGTCCAACCGCTGAGGAAGAGGATCGCCGAACTGGAAGAGCAACTTAGAAGCGTGACGAGCCTCAGTGAGGGAGGTTTCAACGTTCCTCCATGAGATCGGTAGGGCTCTTGAACGATCGCCGTTCCGCTCGGCGATTACGGTTGCTCACTCCGCTCGACTGCTAATCGAATGCCTCAACATCGCCGAGCGGCGCCTCCTTTGGCGAATATTTCGCCATCCATTCCTCTGGTGTCAGTCGCGACGGCACGACGAGGTAACCGACCGTTTTGCCGTCCATGTCGACGGGGCCAAACTTCTTCTCAAGATCGGTGAAGGCCTTGAAGGCACGCTGATCGCCGCTGGCGGCAAGCAGCTTTAACGTGATGAGCGTCAGCTCGATCGCCGTGTACTGTTTCGGCTTACCTGTCCCGGTTGGATCGGCGCGATGCTTCTCCATCAAGACGCGCTTAGCGGTTGCCCGGCGCCCCTTTGCGCCCTTTGGGCGTCCGCGCGGGTTGCCGGACTGGCCGGGCTTGAAGCGGTGTTCGGCGGGCGGCTTGCCGTAGCCGACTTCGCCTTCCCGGCGATCTTGCTTATCAGCCTTGCTGTTGCTCATAGTAGGGCCTCAGGATGTCGAAGATGAACTTCATGCTGCGGTCTTCCATTTCGGAGAAGATGCGGTGTTGGTCCTCGTCGGAGACGAACTTGGGGATGACGAACACGCCGTCCTTGGCCGGTGTCGGCTGTGGCACAACAAGATCGTTCTCGATCGCGAGATTGATGACAGCCAGCACTGACGCCAGGCTTTTGTCCTTCAGCGCCTTCTTCGCCTGCTTGCGGATCGAGGCCTCGAGCGCCGACATCTTGCCGACCTTGCCGTTTTTCAGGACCTCGAGCGGCTCGTTGAGAATGGCGCCGATATCGACGAGGCCTTGGCGCTCGGCACGCTTCTTCGCGCTCGGCTTGCGCTTCTGACGCCGCTTTGCTGGTGCGGCGGCAGGGGCAGGCTTGTCTTTCGTTGGTGTGTCGCTGGTCATTCGGCAGCCTCCTGAGACACCACTTCGCCCGCCTCACGGGCATCGGCATCATCATCGATCTCTGCGGCGCGCTCCGCGGCGACATCGGCAAAGGTCTGACCGGTTTCGATGAGCACGGCGTCCAGTTTCGCGACCTTTGCGAGCCGTTGTAGGATGACGTCGCAGTAGAGCGTATCGAGCTCGATCCCGTAGCCGCGCCGGCCGGTCTTGTGAGCTGCAACGAGGGTCGTCCCCGAGCCGGCAAATGCGTCGAGGATGATGCCCTTTCTAAGCGAGCAATCGAGGATCGCGTCGGCGACAAGCGCGACCGGCTTGACGGTGGGATGCATGGCGAGCTCGTCGTCCCGGGTTGCGCCGAACGAATTCACCCCGGCATAGCTCCAAACATTCGTCCGATAGCGACCATTCTTGCCCAGCTCGACGTTGTTGATGTGCGCCGCCGTTCCGGTCTTGAAGACGAAGAACAGCTCATGCTGGCTGCGATAGAGCGAGCCCATGCCGCCGTTCGTTTTTGACCAGACGCAGAGGTTCTTGAGCGCGCCGTAGACGCCATCGGCAGCATCCAGGACCTCACGCATGTGCCGCCAGTCCATGGCCACGAAGTGGATCGCGCCATTGCTGGAGACCGCGGCGAGGTTGCCGAAGACCGAACGCAGAAAGGCGGTGAACTCGGCGCTGGACATCTCGCCCGAGGCACCGGCGAATTCCCGGTGTTTGACCTTGCCGAGCCCTGAGACGTGCCCAGCGATCGGCACGTTATAGGGCGGATCAGTGAAGACCATCTGCGCCGTCTCGCCCTCGAGGAGCCGTGCGTAGGTCTCGGGGGCGGTCGCGTCGCCGCAGATCAAGCGATGCGGACCGATCTGCCAGATGTCGCCGAGACGCGTCACGGCCGGCCCGGCGATCTCGGCGACGGCATCGGCCGGGTCGGGCTTCTGGGTCGGCGCTTCGAGGCCCCCAATAAGGACATCGATCTCGGGCATCGAAAAGCCGGTGATAGTGACGTCGAAATCAAGGTCGAGGTCGGCGAGGTACTGCAGCTCGATGGCCA
>CAZDNY010000210.1:0-6135 GCA_964506885.1 uncultured Hyphomicrobiaceae bacterium
AGCAGGGTGGCGGCAAGTCCTTCCAGGATACCAAAGGCGGCTGGCTCGGCATCACCGACAAGTACTGGGCGGCGGCGCTCATACCCGACCAGAATACGCCGTACCGCGCCAACTTCTCGGGCACCGCCAAGGGAACGGGCGGGGCGGACGACAGCTATCAGACCGACTATCTGCTCGAAGGCGTGAAGATCGCGAACGGACAGAGCCATACGATCGAGCAGCGTCTTTATGCCGGCGCAAAGAAGGTGGGCCTGGTCGAGGGCTATCAGGAAAAGTACGGCATCAAGCAGTTCGACCTGATGATCGACTGGGGCTGGTTCTACTTCATCACCAAGCCGCTGTTCCACCTGCTGGACTGGCTGCACAAACTGCTCGGCAACTTCGGCCTTGCCATTCTCGCGACCACCGTGCTCGTCAAGGCAGCGTTCTTCCCGCTCGCTAACAAGAGCTACGAATCGATGGCGAAGATGAAGAAGCTTCAGCCGGAGATGGAGAAGCTGCGCGACCGCTACAAAGACGACAAGGCGCGCCAGCAACAGGAGCTTATGAAGCTCTACCAGGAACAGAAGATCAACCCTCTGGCCGGCTGTCTGCCGATCCTCCTGCAGATCCCGGTGTTCTTCGCGCTTTACAAGGTCTTGTTCGTGGCGATCGATATGCGCCACGCGCCGTTCTACGGCTGGATCAAGGACCTGTCGGCACCCGATCCGACATCTCTGTTCAATTTGTTCGGCCTCTTGCCGTTCGCGGTGCCCGAGTTCCTTCACATCGGCGCATGGCCCGTCATCATGGGCATCACGATGTGGGTCCAGATGCAGCTCAACCCGAAGCAGCCTGATCCCACGCAGCAGGCGATCTTCAACTGGATGCCGGTCCTGTTCACGTTCCTGCTGGCGACGTTCCCGGCCGGCCTCGTCATCTACTGGGCATGGAACAACGTGCTGTCGATCGCACAGCAGTGGATGATCATGAAGCGGCAGGGCGCGGAGATCCCGCTCAAGGATAACCTGAAGTCAACCTTCGCCGCCATGGGCCGGCTGATGGGCAGCGGCAAAGAGAAGAAATGACAATCGCAGCGGGGCCGGCCTTGAAAGACCGGCCCTGATGCTTTCAGGGGCGGCCAGCACTGCGGGGCGACGAAGGCGGAGATGACGGCGGAGGAGTTCACACCAGATCAGATCCTGGCGGGCAAGCGGCTGTTCGAGCGGCCGTGGCGCTTCCGGATGGGCGTGCCGTCGCTCGACTTCCTGCCGGCGGCGGGACCGGTGGAAATCGCGTTTGCGGGGCGCTCCAACGTCGGTAAGTCCAGCCTCATCAATGCGCTCGTGCGTCAGAACGGCTTGGCGCGCACGTCGAACACGCCGGGACGCACGCAGGAACTGAACTTCTTCGTGTGCGAGGGCGTCGACCTGCAGATCGTCGACATGCCCGGCTACGGCTTTGCGAAGGCGCCCAAGGAGAAAGTCGATACCTGGACCGAACTCGTCTTCGCCTACCTGCAGGGACGGGCGACGCTGGCGCGGGTCTACCTGCTGATCGACGCGCGCCACGGCATCAAGCCGGTCGACGAAACAATCCTGACGATGCTCGACACGGCCGCCGTTTCCTACCAGATCGTTCTCACCAAGCTCGACAAGATCAAGGAAGCGGCGCGCCCGCATATGATCGCGGCAACGCAGGCGGCGATCGCGAAGCGGCCCGCTGCCTTTCCGCAGTTGATCGGAACGTCGTCGGAGAAGGGCATGGGCATCGACGAGCTGCGCGCGGCGATCGCGATCCTGCTGGCGGAGCGGACCGGGTAAACTTCGCACGTGCCTTGC
Organism: uncultured Hyphomicrobiaceae bacterium; assembly: GCA_964506885.1. Classification (GTDB taxonomy): domain Bacteria; phylum Pseudomonadota; class Alphaproteobacteria; order Rhizobiales; family Hyphomicrobiaceae; genus JAEUMD01. The sequence goes on from CAZDNY010000210.1 coordinate 1,821, forward strand.
TGGTGCCGTGCAGGACCGTGGCGGGCTACTTCACGATCGTGCTCATCAAGGACGCAACGGTGGCGGGCAAATCCTCACCGAAGCGCGCCAGCAGGCCGCCGGCGATTGCGGCCAGCGCCCAGCCGCCGACACGTTTGGCAGTCTGAGCGTAATTGACGCGCACCTTGACGCTGACGACCTGATCGGGCAGCGCCGTCTCTGCCGCCAGACCATCGGTGCCGACGGTGCGCGCGGAGATGACGAGCTGGAGGCGTTTTGCTCCCCGCTCTCGCGGCGTGACGGTCCAACGCCAGCTGGCATAGTCGTCGGTGATCAGTCCAAGCGTGTTCTCGATCCACTGCGTTTCCGGCGAGGCGGTCTCGATGAAGAAGCCGCCATCGGGCGCGCGCAGACGCACCGACATGGCCTTTGTGACTGTCAACTCGTGGCGCCAGACCGCACCGCCACCCTGCAGACCATCAGCCAGCGCCTTGACTTCGGCGCGGGCGATGCGCGCCTCGACGACGACAGGAATGCCGACCCGCATGGTGCGCGGAATGTTCTCGACCATCTGGCCGACGGATACGTCTGTCGCGCGCGGTCGCTGGGCCGGGGCGCCGCGGGCGGCGGCCGGTGTCGGCGGTGGCGCAGAGGGCCGCGGGCCAGACATCGGCGGCATCCCCGGATGATCGGCGCGCGCATGCTGCTGCGGCCGATGTGCGAGCGGCGGCGGCGGTGGAGCAGCACCGGGCGGGCTGTTTTTCAGCGGCGGCAAACCGGGCAGCGGTGCGCGGGGTGGGCCGGCAGCGGCGGCCGGCTGCGGTGGCAGCGGCGGCGCGGCGGCGTTGCCGAGCGACTGGCCGCCCGGTGCGAAGAAATCGCGGTCGGAGGGGCGCTTCGGAGCCGAGCCGGGCGCGGGGACAGGCCGCGCCGGCGGCTGAGCACCTGTCGGTGGGCGGCCAGGCTCACGCGGCGGTGCCGACGTCCACTGGGGTGTGGAGGGTGGAGGTGGTGCGGCCGGCCCCGATGCAGGTACGGCATCGGCATTTGCTGGGGCAGGCCTGCCCGACTTGCGAATCGACGCCAAGACTTCATCGATGGCGGTTTCCTTGGCGAACTGCGCGCGCCCTTGGTCTTCAGCGGATGCGGGATGAGCAGCGTTCGCATGAGCGTCCCGGGCCGCAGAGGCGGCGGCAGCTTCAATCTGCGGGTCTCCGGCGTCATCGCCTCGAGGTGCCGGGCCTCGAGGGGCCGGCTCGCGAATTGCGCCGGGCGGGCGCGGCCGTTTGCTGGGCGGCGCGGGGCGCGGGCCAGGACCCGAGATCGGTGGTTCCGCTTCCTGCGGCGGCACCGCGTCAGCGGCGTCATCGCCGTTCGCCTCTTGTGACACCACCGGCGCATTCTGTTCAGGTGCCGCTTCAGCGGAGGCTTCGGCGGATACATGCGCGGTTTCGGCATCGGGCGCCGGCGGTGACGGCTCGGCAGCCTCATCGGCCGGGACATGTCCCATCCGCCCCTCGACGCGCTGGCGCGCGGAGGCCAGGATTTCGTCGGCGGATGCCCCGGGCGGGTGATAGGAGGGAGGCGGTGCGGGCTGCTGCGATGCAGCCGCGGTCTCGCCGACCACCTCGACCGGTGCGAGGGGCGCGGCATGCTCTTCCGGCTCGGGCGATTCAGGCTCTTCCGGCGCCTCTTCGAGTGCCGACTGCAGAGCCTTGATCGCCTCCTCGAACGTGAGGCCGTGGGCGCGCAGCATGTGCGCTGCCGCCGAGCGTCCGTCGCCGACGATCGCCGCCAGAACGATGGCGCCGTCGATGGCGTCGCGGCGGCCGCGCGCAGCGGCAGCCGAGGCTTCCAGAATCTGGCGCAGATCGGTGGAGATACCAGCGGCCCCACCCGTCGCGCTACGGTCTTCCAGACGCCCGAGGTGGGAGGAGACGTCCCCCTTCAACTGGTCGATATCGACGGCGGACACGGCAAGGACCCGCGCCGCATCAGGGTCTTCCGTCAAGGCCAGCAGCAGGTGCTCGAGCGTAACCTCGGGGTGCGCCTGCTGGGTGGCGTAATCGGCCGCGCGCGCCAGCGTCTCGGCGAGATTGCGCGAGGGGGGAAGAATGTGGCCGATCTCTTCGATGATCGAATGCGCCATCGGCGCGCTGCCTCCGCTCCAAATCCCTGCCGCCGGCAGCGTATTGCCGCACGGACTGCCGCTTCGCCCCCGCTGCGGCCGGGGATGCGTCGCGAATCTCAAAAATACAGCCAGAGGTTAGCTCATCTGCCGCGCACTCGCACGCGGCCGAGGCCAGCCATCCCGAGGTTTCACCCTGGCAACTCGTAGCTGAGAATTATGGGCGAAATCCGTTGTGGCTGGCGGGCAACTGGCTATAAGTGCGCCTTCAGCCGGGACATAATCCGGCGCCGGGGCGACCCGGCCCCGTCACACGCGCACCACAGGCGCGTGCGCACCTTCAGAACCCTGCAGACTTTGGGGATCGAGCGACGATGACAAAGGCGCGCTACCAAACGGCTCAGCCGGCCGGACCGGCAGACACTTCCGACATCAGCGCGCATGCGAAAGCGCGCATCCTGGCCGAAGCACTGCCGCACATGATCCGCTATGACGAACAGACCGTCGTCATAAAGTTCGGCGGTCATGCGATGGGCGATCCCGAACTTGCCGACGCCTTTGCCAAGGACGTGATCTACCTCAAGCAGTCGGGAATCAATCCGGTCGTCGTCCACGGCGGCGGGCCGCAGATCGCCGACATGCTGAAAAAGTTGCAGATCCAGAGCGAGTTCCGTCACGGCCTGCGCGTCACCGACAAGCCGACGGTGGAAATCGTCGAGATGGTTCTGGCGGGCAAGATCAACAAGGAGATCGTCTCGGCGATCAACCGGCAGGGCGGCAAGGCGGTCGGCATCTGCGGCAAGGACGCCAACCTGATGGTGGCCAAGCGAATCACGGAAATGCCGGATCCTGAATCCAACCTGATGCAGGCGGTCGATATCGGCTACGTCGGCGACCCGCAAGAGGTCAACCCGCACATCATCGACGTCATTTCGCAGTCGGATCTCATTCCGGTGGTGGCACCGATCGGGTTGGACCGCGAGGGCCATACACTCAATATCAACGCCGATACGTTTGCCTCGGCGCTCGCCGCGCGGATGAAGGCGAAGCGTCTTTTGCTCCTCACCGATGTCAAGGGCGTGCTCGATAACGACGGCGAGCTGATCGAGGAGCTTTCCATCGAGCAGGCGCGCGCGCTCATCCGCGACGGGACGATCTCGGGCGGCATGATCCCCAAGATCGAGGGCTGCATCGAAGTGGTGGAAGCGGGCGTGGAAGCCGTCGTGATCCTCGACGGGCGCGTGCCGCACTGCGTGCTGCTGGAGCTGCTGACCGAGCATGGCGTCGGTACTCTGCTTGGCCAGGCGCGCAAGCTGCCGAGCAAGCTCGCCGCGCAGGCGGGGTGAGGGCTGTCGCCCTGCTCGGGCGGCGCTTCGACTCTGGCATTGGCAATGGAACGCTGCCTCGTGTCGCACGTTCTCAAGGGAAATCGCGCTTAATGCGATCCCGCGAGAACGCACCGACACAGGAGTGAGCAGCATGCCAACAGCGTCCGGACACACCACAGCCATCCGCGCTTCCCAGGTCATCGGTACCGGCGTCTTCACAGCGAACGGCGACGAAATCGGCAGAATCGGCGACGTCATCCTCGACAAGACGTCGGACAAGATCATGTTCGCCGTGATCGCCCGCGCTGGTGCGCTCACCGCGGTGGACAATTTCTATCCGGTTGCCTGGTCGGACCTCGATTACCACGAAGACAGGCAGGGTTACGTTCTGCCCTACGGCATCGAGGAGCTCGAAGACGACGGTGTCTCCGCAATGTTCGAACTGATCGACGACGATGGTGCAAAGGCGCGGTAGTTGCCGTGCGATCGGTTCTCCGGGTGCTCCGTCAACCCTAGACCCGGTCCAGCGCGCCGATGAGGTCGGCGCGTAAATCGTCGTAGTCTTCCAGGCCGACGGAGAGGCGGATGAGACCGTCGGTGAAACCGTGCCTGGCGCGTTCCTCGGGGGCATAGCTGGCGTGCGTCATGGTGGCGGGATGCTGCACGAGCGTTTCGGCATCACCGAGACTGACCGCGCGAGTTACCAATTCGACCGCGTCCATGAAGCGGATGCCGGCCTGCAAGCCGCCCTTCAATTCGAACGCGATCATGCCGCCGAAGTCCTTCATCTGGCGCTTGGCCAGCGCGTGCTGCGGGTGGCTTTCGAGGCCCGGGAAATAGACCTGATCGACGGCGGGATGGGCGGCGATATCGCGCGCCA
>CAZDNY010000211.1:0-6123 GCA_964506885.1 uncultured Hyphomicrobiaceae bacterium
CAGCAACGGGGTGAAGTCCGCATCGCCCGACAGAATGATGAATTCCTCGAAATAGGTGTCATGGTTGAGGTAGTCGCGCACATCCATGACCATGCGAATGTCGGAGGAGTTCTTGAGCTGGGCGGTCAGCGGCGGGCAGTCGATCACCTCGAAACCGGCGCGCAGGAAATGGTGGCGCACGAACGGAAACGAGTTCATGTCGGTGGAATTGTCGCTCGAATTGCGGCGCGGCACGGGGTTGCCGTAACAGCGATTCATAACGATGCGACGCTGCAGGTCTGCGGCGGGGGCGTTGGTCGGGGTGATGAGCCTGCCGCTCATCAGCTCGCCGAGCCACAGCGGCGCGTCCTTGGCAAAGCGCTTGGCCGCCTCTTCACTCTTGCGCTTGAGCGACAAGTAGATGTTGTCGTAGTCGACAAACACCGTGCTCAGAATCGCGCCCGGCTGCTCACGCTTCATGCTGAAAGGCCCCCCGCATCGAAATAATACCTGGGGCAGTTTTCGTTGAGTCGCGTTGGAGCGGCAAGTGTAGCTGGGCGGCGGCTGTCCAAGAACGCTGCTTTTTCCGCGTTTTCAACAGATTGATCGGAGATGAGTGCGGGGATGGCTGGTGGAAAACCAGTGCATCGGGCGGTTCGTGTGACTGAACTGCACCAAGCGGTCCGCACCCGCGTGCAACGGTGCTCACTCGGCTGAATAAGGTCAGCCTTGATCGGGGCCCCAGCCAGCCGGTGCCATCTCGAAGCCGGCGAATTCGAACCCGGGTGCGACCGTGCAGCCGACCAATGTCCAGTCTCCCAGGCTCTCGGCCTGCTGCCAGTGGCCCATGGGGACGATGCCCTGCGGACGCTCGCCGGCAGACAGATCGCTGCCGAGTGTCATCGTGCTGACAGGTCCGCCATGCGGCGCGGCGAGCGACAGCCGGAGCGGCGCGCCGGCGTGCCAGTGCCATGTTTCGACCGCGTCGACCGTGTGCCAACGCGAGATGACGCCGCCGGGCAGCAGGAAGTAGATCGCCGTGGAGCAGGCGCGTTGTGTGCCCGGCAGCGTGGCGCTGTCGCGGAACGTCTCGCGGAAGAAGCCGCCTTCGGGGTGTGGGGCAAGGTCGAGCAGGCGCACGACGTCCTCGGCGGTCAGGGCTGCAATCCCGGAGGAGGAAGGTGGAAGCATCCTTTCAGCCACGGTTCTTGCGCTCTCTGATCTCGGCAAAGACCTGCCAGTTGGGTGCGCCGGCCATATTCAGATGCTGCTGGATGGCAGGCACGTGCGCGCGCAGGAAGGGGTTGGTTGTCAGTTCCTGTGCGATCGTGGTCGGCACGGTCGGCTTGCCGTCGGCGCGAAGGGCCGCGATCTCGTTCATGCGCTCCTGGAGCGCCTTATTTTCGGGTTCGATGGTGAGGGCGAATTTGGCATTCGACAGCGTGTACTCGTGGCCGCAGTAGACGGTCGTATCGCCGGGCAGGGCGGCGAGCTTCTGCAGTGACGCATACATCATCTCTGGCGTTCCCTCGAAGACCCTTCCGCAGCCGAGCGCGAACAGCGTATCGCCCGCGAACGCAACGCTGGCGGCGGGGATGTAATAGGTGATGTGGCCGAGCGTGTGGCCGGGAGTCTCGATGACTTTCACCTCGACGCTGCCGAGCTTGAATGTGTCGCCTTCGCCGACGGCTTCGTCGAGGCCGGGGATTTTTGCGGCTTCGCCCCTGGGGCCGATGATCTTGCAGCCGGTTTCCGCCTTGAGTTCAGCATTGCCGCCGGTGTGGTCATGATGATGGTGGGTGGTGAGGATGTGGGTCAGCGTCCAGCCCTTTTGTTGAAGGGCCGCGCGCACATCGTCGGCGTCTGGGGCATCGATCGATGCGGTCACACCGGTGGCGGGATCGTGAATCAGGACGCCGTAGTTGTCGTCGAGGCAGGGAAAAAGATGAATGTCGAGAATCGCCATGATCGTCCTTTCGGTGCCGGCTTGATATGTCGGTTCAAATCCAAGGGCTGAGTGCCGCAGCCTACGGAAAACTCACGTCTTGTCGGCCATTTCGGCGCCAGTGTCGAGGGTCGGGGGCTGACAGGGTGATCAAGGCGCGCGCGCGCATGGCTTGATGATGAATTGATCGGGGCTGTCTTTGCCTGACGGCAGCGCGCGGCATTCACCAGCGGTGCAAATGCGCCAGGCTCCGGCGGTGCCGCCATGGTTGGCGAGGCGGATCTCGGGGATGCGAAGGCCGGCCGGGTGATACTGCCACCAGCCGTCAACGAGGCGGGCGTCGTCGGGCGGCTCCATGCCGGCTCCGGAGCCCTTTATGCGCGCGGTCTCCAGAATGAGATCGGCACCGCTCAGGCGCCAGTCTTCCTCCCATGCCGTTTTTTCGACGGTGTGCGTCCAGGCGAGCGTGAAGGCCTGTGCGGCGATCACGGTGAGCTTTGCGCCCTGCAGGAGACAGATGGGCATCGCGTGCTCATGTGGCGGTGGCCGGAGGCGCATGGCGCGTGCGCCACCAATGTACGCCAACGGTCAGCACGGCGAGTGCGAACCCGATCTCGTCGGTGAGCGGGAGTGCTGCGATCAGCGTTATGGCTGCGATAGCGGCGAGGATGCGCTCGGGCCAGGTCATGTGGGTCTTCAAGAAGCCGATTACGGCAGCGCCCCACAGGGCGATGGAGATGGCGACCTTGAAGACGATGTAGGCGACGGCGACCGGATAGCCGTAGGCGGCCGACAAGGGACCGCCGTCCTGCAGCATGAGGGCGGGTGTGTAGACGGCCATGTAGGGGATGACAAAGCCTGCGGCGGCGACCTTCACCGCTTCCATGGATATGCGCAGGCCGGTCTCGCGGGCAATCGGGGCGGCGGCGAAACATGCAAGCGCCACGGGCGGCGTGAGGTCGGCAAGGATGCCGAAGTAGAACACGAACATGTGGGAGACGATCAGCGGCACGCCGAGCTGTTCCAGTGCGGGGCCGGCGAGCGACGAGGTGATGATGTAGTTGGGGATGGTCGGGATGCCCATGCCGAGGATGATGCAGGTGATCATCGTCAGCACCAGCGACAGGAACAGGCTTTCCTTGCCGACCGAGACGATGAAACCGCCGAAGGTGGTGGCAGCGCCTGTCAGCGTCATGGTGCCGATGATGATGCCGACAATCGCGCAGGCGATGCCGACCGACAGAGCGGTCTTGGCGCCTTCGGCCAGTCCGACGATCGCGCTCCACACGGTTGCGCGGCCGTGGCGCATGGCCATGTTGGCGAGGATGAGGGCGGCGATGCCGAGGCCGACGATGGCGATGCCATATTCGAGAAAGGCTGCGCCGACAATGCCAAGTCCGACCCAGAAGATGATGCGCAAGACGCCTTCGGGAAGGCCGAGGGCGGCTGATGCGCCGAGGATCAGCAGGACGGTGAGAGCGAGGCCGACGGTGCCGGCAAACAGCGGTGTGTAGCCGGAGAACAGCAGGTAGATCAGCATCGCCAGCGGAAGCAAGAGGTGCCACTGCTTGATCAGGGCGCGCTTGGCGGAGGGCAGCTCATCCTTGGAGAGCCCGAGCAGCCCGCGTTTGCCGGCCTCCAGGTGCACCATCCAGAAGGCGGATGCGAAATAGAGGATGGCGGGAACGACGGCGGCCTTGACGACCTCGTGGTAGGGGACGTCGAGCGTCTCGGCCATGATGAAGGCAACCGCGCCCATGACCGGTGGCATGATCTGGCCGCCCATCGAGGAGGTCGCTTCGACGCCGCCGGCAAAGGCGGAGCGGTAGCCGAAGCGCTTCATCAGCGGAATGGTGAACTGACCTGTCGTGACGACATTGGCAACGCCGGAACCGGAGATCGTTCCCATCATTCCTGAGGAAATGACGGACACCTTTGCCGCGCCGCCACGGCTGGCTCCGACGAGCCCCAGCGAAACGTCGGTGAACAACTGCACCATGCCCGCGCGCTCGAGAAAGGCGCCGAACAGGATGAACAGGAAGATATAGGTGGACGATACGTAGGTCGGGATGCCGTAAATGCCTTCGGTGCCGAATGCCATGTGGTCGATGACCTGGGCGAAGTCGTAGCCGCGGTGGTTCAGCGGTGCCGGCAGCAGGTGGCCGAGCAGGCAGTAGAGCAAGAAAGCGCCCGATAGGATCGGCAGGGCGGGCCCCATCAGCAGGTAGGCGGCGATGAAGAGGACGGCGAGCGCGACGACGCCGACCACGATGTCGGCCTGGTTTGGGTCGCCGGAGCGGAGGATGAGGTCGTTGTATTCCCACCACTGGTAGAGGGCGACGGCAAATCCGACGATGCCGAGCGTCCAGGCGACGACATGCCAGCCGAAGGCGCGATGACGGGTGGCGGCCATCAGCGGAAAGACCAGCAGCATGAGGAAGCCGACGTGATAGGAGCGCACGAGCTGGCTCGGCAGGTCGACGACGTGAGCAGCAGTGGCGAGCTGAAACAGCGAAAAGGCGATCGCGATCGCAAAGAGAAGCTTGCCTTCGAGCGTATCGGGGAAGCTCTTGGCCAGCGGATCATGAAGCTCCAGGTCGGCGGCCTCGTCTTCGGAGATGGCGCCGGAATTTTCCGTCGCGCGATTGTCGGTGCTCATGGGCCTTTGTCTTTCGCAGATCGCTGGGGCCTGCGCGGCCGTGCGTCGGGAGCGCGGTGAGATGGGATGTCATGCCGCCGGCGGCGATGGCGGGCAGGCGAAATGCAGCGGGCCGGAGTGAGTGGCTCCGGCCCGCGCGGCAGTCCGTTTTATTTCAGGATGCCTTTTTCCTTGTAGTAGCGCTCCGCGCCGGGATGCAGCGGGACGGGAACGCCCTTGGTTGCTGTCTCGAGCGAGATGGCCTTGGCGGCTTTGTGGGCTGCGACCATCTGGTCGAGGTTCTCGAAGAGCTGCTTGGTCATCTGGTAGGCGACCTCCTCGGGGACGTCGGAATGGGTCACGAGGATGTTGCGGATGGCGACCGTGTTGACCGCTTCTGCCTGGCCTTCATAGGTATTGGCCGGGATTTCCGCGGAGATGTAGGGCGGGCCCAGCTTGTCGGCGACTTCTGACGGCACGGCCACCATCTGGATCGGCAGCGAGGTGGCGAGGTCGCGGATCGAGGCGACGCCTAGGCCCGCAGACTGCAGCGTGGCATCGAGCTGCCGGTTCTTGATCAGCTCGACCGATTCGGCGAATGGCAGATATTCGGTCTTGCCGAGATCCTTGTAGCTCATGCCGGCGGTCTCGAAGATCTTGCGGGCGTTGAGTTCGGTGCCGGACTTGGGCGCGCCAACAGACAGACCCTTGCCCTTGAGATCGGCGAAGTTCTTGATACCGCTCTCCTTGGAGGCGACGATCTGGATGAAGTTGGGGTAGATGGCGGCAATGCCGCGCAGCTTGTCGAGCTTCTGCTTGAAGCCGACTTCCGCGTCACCTTCCCAGGCGAGCTTGACGGTGTCACCCAGTGCCAGCGCGATCTCGCCCTTGCCCTTCTGCAGCAGGTTGACATTCTCAACCGAGGCCTTGGTGGATTGCACCTGCGTGCGTGCGCCGGGGATTTTCTCGCCGTAGATCTTGGAGAGTGCGACACCCAGCGGATAGTAGACGCCGGATGTGCCGCCGGTGAGAATGTTGATGAAGGTATCTGCCTTGGCGGGGGCTGCCGTCAGGCCAAGGCTGACGGCGCCGGCTAGGCCCAAGACAAGCGTGGCGGACCGTCGTGACGACGAATGCAGCATGGTCGTTTTCTCCCAAATGCTTTTCTTGCGGCGCCCGGTGTTCCCGCGCATGCGAGATCATCGGGCTTTCGTTGGTGACGGGCGTTGTGCCCGATGATGGCATGATAACCACGAGGAGCGGCTCAGCGCATCCCCTAAAGTCCCGGATGAGCGGAGAAATCTATTGGTTTGGCAAGGTTAATCAGAAGCGGGCGGCGATCCAAATTGCGCGTTTGCATTGCGGTAGGGGGACAGCGTGCACAACTCATGTGCAGGCGGACTTGCGGTTGGTCACAAAATTCCATTGAGTGCATGCCATGCAGCACGATGTCGTCGAACTTCGGGATTTCTACGCGAGCCCTCTGGGCCATGTCGTGCGGCGCACGGTGCAGCACCATATCCGCGCGCGGTGGGCCTCGGCGAAGGGGCAGACGCTGGTA
>CAZDNY010000212.1:0-6123 GCA_964506885.1 uncultured Hyphomicrobiaceae bacterium
GGTGGGTTGCGACCGTGCCACCGCCCGGCACCTGACCGCCGGTACCGTGGACAATAAGCGTTTCGCCGTTGATGGTTGCTTTGACGCCATTGGCTTCAAGCCCTGCCGCCGTGGCCGCGAGGCGGTCGCTTTCCTTCACCTTCAGTTCGGCGAGGCCGCGCATGACCGTGTCGCCTGTCGCGAAGGCGGCAACGGCGGCGAGCACCGGGTATTCGTCGATCATCGAGGGCGCGCGTTCGGCCGGCACGGTGACGCCCTTCAGCGGTGAGAAGCGCGCGCGGATGTCGGCAATGGGTTCGCCGCCTTCCTCGCGCTGGTTGGTCAGCGTGACGTCGGCGCCCATTTCCTGCAGCGTCGTGTAAAGCCCGGTGCGGGTTTCATTGACGAGGACGCCTTCGACGGTGACGTCCGAGCCCGGCACGATCAGCGCGGCGCAGATGAGGAATGCGGCTGACGAAGGGTCGCCGGGAACGGTAACGTCGCGGCCCGTCATCTCGGCGTCGCCCTTCACGGTGATGAACGTCTTGCCGTCCTTTGCCTCGGTGCGGATGTCGGCGCCGAAGAAGCGCAGCATGCGCTCGGTGTGGTCGCGGGTCGCTTCCTTCTCGATGACGGTGGTTTCGCCCGGTGCGTGCAGACCCGCCAGCAGGATGGCGCTTTTCACCTGGGCGGAGGCGACGGGGAGTTCGTAGACGATGGGGACGAGCTGGTCCGAACCGGTGAGCGTCAACGGCAGCGTCTCGCGATCTTCGGCGATCTGCAGGCCCATTTCCTTCAGCGGGCCGATGACGCGGCGCATCGGCCGCTTCGACAGCGAGGCGTCGCCGGTCATGGTGACGGTGAAGGGATGGCCGGCGATGACGCCCATCATCAGGCGGGTGCCGGTGCCTGAATTCCCGAAGTCGATGGGGGTCTCGGGCGCGCGCAGGCCGCCGACGCCGCGGCCTTTGACCACCCAGGTGTCGCCGTCTTTGGCGGCCGGGGCGCCGAGCGCGGTGACCGCCTTGGCCGTGTTGACGACGTCTTCTCCCTCCAGCAGGCCGGTAATACGGGTGGTGCCGGTGGCCAGTGCGCCGAACATCAAGGCGCGGTGGGAGATGGATTTATCGCCGGGCACACGCACGCGGCCCTCCAAGGGCGAGGCGCGGACGGCCGAAAGCGGGCGGGGTGCGGCATGGGACACGGAGGCTACCTGTCGGCAGATTTCGGAAAAGCCGGAGGCGGCGGTCAAATGGTCCGCAAACCTCGGGGCTCGAACGGGGCGCATTCAGCCGCCGGGGGGCGGGGCTGTCAATGGCAGGCACCGGGAAATTCGTGCCGCGCCAGACCTCTTGGCGGGCTGGACTGCGGTGCGCCGGATTTCATTTTGACAAGGTGAGCAGCGTGTGGCAGACCGCACGCTCATTTTCCCGTTGTCTCGAGGGCCGATACATGGCGACGACCAAGCAAGCGCGTGGCACGAAGCGCACGTGCCAGAGCGACGAATGCGGCGCCCGCTTCTACGACCTGAACAAGGATCCTATCGTTTGCCCGATCTGCGGCACGATCTACGTGATCGCGTCCGGGCCGGTCGGGGTCCTGTTCAAGGACGAAGAGAAGGCTCAGCGCAAGGCCAAGAAGGAGGTCGTCAAGGACGACGAGGCGGCCGAGGTCGAAGACGAGATCGAGGATATCGAGGACGACGATACCGTCGAAGACGAGGCCGACGACACGTTCCTGGAAGACGAGGAAGAGGACGGCGGAGACGTGACCAACATCGTCGGCGGCCGCGGCGGCAAGGAAGAAGAAGCCTGAGGATTCCTATCCGGTGCTGGCGCCGGGGGATCGGGTTCAGTTGCCCGGACATCCAGGTTTTCGGGCGGCTAGGCTGGGCCGGGCCCCTCCACCGGCTGCAGCGTGGTTTTGGTTAGCAGCGCTGTGGCGTGCGGCGCGAGGCAGAATAAATTTCCCGCTTGAAGTTTGAGGGCGAACGCCCTATTCAAGCGGCCTGACCGAGCGGCCCGTTCCGTCTCGTGTCATCCCAACCTTTTCGGGGCCGTAGCTCAGTTGGGAGAGCGCTACAATGGCATTGTAGAGGTCAGGGGTTCGATTCCCCTCGGCTCCACCAACCCTCTGCCCAGGGATCAGCGCGGGTTGCTGCACGCGGCTCGACCTGTGTCGGGATCGAACCCCTTCCTCTTTTGACGCTTTGAGTGCGGCAGGCCGCACTTCAGATGGTTCGATTCCCCTCGGCTCCAGCATTTTCCTCGCTCGCGCAGCGTTCACTTCGTTCACCTGCTCCGCGGGGGCGGGCAAAAGCCCGGGGCGCAGTCGCGCCCTTGTTCCGGTTCGAGGCTGCGCCTCTCACCTGCACGATTTTCTTTGTTGCGCGATGCCGCCCGCCACGCAATCGCGCGTGTTGCGGTTCGAGGCTCCGCCTCTCCTCTCCACCAGTATTGCCTGCCGAAGATGGGCCCGCTCCATGTGCGCGGGTGCACAGGGCTTCGGCAGCAAGCTCGATACCGATTTCTGGGGCGAGACGGACTTTGCTGCGACATGCGCTGTGACGCAAATCGGGGGCGTTGTTCGTCCTGATCGACGCGGGACGTCCGCTTCCGGAAGACCTCATTGTTTTGTATACGGATGGGTGGGTCGAGCAGAGCAGGCTTGATGACCGAGATGAGCAGGGATTTGCGCATGGTGGGGTTAGCGGCAATGGCCTTGCGGCGCCGTACCCTATTGCGTGGCGGTGCGCTGGCGGCGCTGTCGCAGTTGATCCCGGGTTCGGGTTTTGACCGTCTCGCGCGGGCAGCCGGGAGCAAAGGATCTGGAATGACGACCGAGAAGGGCGCCCGCCTCGCGCCGCTGTTCCTGTCGGAAGCCGATGCCCGCGCTGTCATCGCGGACTACTGCGTGTCGCGTTCGGACGATCCACTGACATCGGCGCACGTGGATCTGCTGGTGTCGCGTCTCATTCCGCAATTGTGGGTCGCGCCTGGAGAAGGAGAAGCTGCAATCGGTGCAACGCGATTTGGCGGTGCTCCTGATCTGCCACGCGGGCAGTCATGGCCTATGCGGAAGGCATTGCCGGAGCGGTCCGAGGCTGCAGCAACCGGACGCTTGCCCAATCCCTGGGTGGTGAGGCAGCTCAGTGAGGATGTGCCATTCGAGTTCATCGCGCAGATCAACCTCGAGGAGGTGGCGATCCACAGGGCACATGTGCATGGCCTGCCGCAAACCGGACGCCTCTTGTTCTTCCTGGATATGGCCGTGCTGATGGATGACCCGTCGGCACCTGGGCATGGGTGTCTCGTCGTCCACGACGCGACGCCGCGCGCCGGGCTCGAGCGGCTCGCAATTCCCGCTCAATTCGACGAGATGGAACGCTGGTGGCGCGCACCTGATCCGGGGCAGAGCAGTCATTTTGAAGAGATTGCAAGAAGCCTCGAGGAACAAGGCCTGAAGGATGCTGCCGAGGGGATGCGAAAGGCGGCAGGCGAGGCGGCCAATCCCTCCGCGACGCTCCGCAAACCGTTCGTTTATCCGGCGCGGGTCAAGCAGTTCGTGCCTCTCGTCGTGTTGCCAGACAGAATGGCAAACGAACTCGACGGCGATCCCCCGCTCAAGGCATTCGCCGGCGATACCATCACCGGTGAGCACTATGCACTGTTGACCGGTAACGACATCGGACAGTTTTCATCCGATCCCGACGATTTCCGGCGTACGCAGCCTTGGCTTACGCTGGAGGCGCGGCGCAACCGCCTGCTCGGGCCACCGCAGCCGGAGCAGGACGATCCGCGCTTCGATTGCATTCCCGAAGCGGAGCGTCCGGCCTACCCGTGGGACGACACACAAATTGCAACGATGCGCCAAACGGCAGCGGAATGGCGGCTCCTGCTGCAGGTTTCGATCGCCGATCTTTCGCAGGAAGAGACGGAAGGAACGGTCTATTTCATGATCCGCGACTCTGATCTGGCCGAGCAGGATTTCGGCCGCTGCCGTGTCAGCTATCAGCAAACGTGATCCGTTGATGTCCTCGTAGCGCAAGATGCATGTGACGAATAAGGGGCGAACCATGCTGCACTATGCAGCCGAGAAAGAGGCCTGCGACGATAGCGCGCCGATCTATGCGCCGCTGCTGCCGCGTGGCGCCGGCAAGACGATCAAGGACAACGACGGTAAGCGCGCTGCCGTTCTTCCGGCAAAATCACTCAACAAGGTTCGGGCGGTGCTGCAATGAAGCAGGAAGACAAGAAGCTGCTGCACCATAGGCGTAACGTGATCGGCCGCATCGCTGTTACGCTTGCGGCGCTGGCGATCTATCGCCTCACCCTTGCCCTGCCACTTCCCGGCGTCGCCGTTGCGGAACTGGGGGCAGCGGATGTCCAGGTGTTGCATCGCGTTTCATTCGGGGCGATCGCCGTTGTCGCGTGGCTGTCGGCCGTCATGATCGGCGAATTGGCAGCGTTGCTTTTCCCGCAGAGATGGACAGCTTCGTTTGTGCGCAATGGCCATGCCGATCCGTTCGCGCTGCCTTTGCTGCTGCTGGCACTTGCGTTGTCCGCAATCCAGGGCTGGGGCCTGGCCGCCGCCATGGAGAGCGTACCGCGCATGGTCGTGGAGCCGGGCGCGGAATTCCAGTTGGGCGCCGTTGCGAGCCTGGTGGCAGGCACGACGATCGCCATCGCCATTGGGCGCGTGATCCAGGCCTACGGATTGGGCTACGGGTTCTGGGTGCTGATCGCAGCGCATTTCATCGGGCCACTTGCCGACTTGCCCGTTCGTGTTGGCGAGGCTTTGATTACAGGCCAAGTCTCGCTGCTGCTTGCTCTGAGCATCCTTGGAGCGAGTGTTGCAGCCTTCGCAGGCGTTGTCGCGCTCGTCCTCGCGCGCCGCAAGATGGGCTTCGAGCGGCAAGAGCCGTTGGTGTGGCCGGTCCTGCTGGCTGGTCTGGTCTCACCCTATCTCGTCGTGCTCGTGAGCTTCCCGTTCGGATTTATGGATGCCGGTAATGCCGGTGCCTACATGACCATGCTTGGTGTCGCCACGGCAGCGCTGACGATTGTTTTCGTCTGGCTCTACGCGAGACGCGAGCAGAGCATGGCACTCGCACTGCCGACCGCGGCGGTGTTGGTGGCAATCATTGCCATCGCGATCCTGGCGGCATTCTTGGAGCCGCTGCTTGTCGTGTTGACCGCAGGGCAGACGGCGGTCGTCGCCACTGTGGGTGCTGTCGTCGCCGGTGAGCTGCGACAGGCGTGACCATCTAAGGCGAGGCTGAGGCTCGGCTGTCGCGGCGCGTTGGCGCCGATGCCGAGTAATCGAGACCGGCGGCCACCGCTGCAACTCATCTGCACGCGGCACTACCAGCTCGGACTTTCAGCCCGTATTCCAGCATATTTTCGGCTTCAGCCGCATTGGGAGGAATTCCCGTCTGCGGGCGAGCTAACATTAGTCAAATGCATCGGATCGTCGCACTTCTAAAGTCCTATGGGAGGTGCGGGAGCGACGCAAATGGCGATCGACATGGCAGTGTCTGGATCTGATCTGCGTCTCTTGCGCGGGGTGGCGAGGGAGACGCTGCTGCGATTTAGGGAAAAGGCCATCTCGGAGACGTTGCCGCGAAGCTCCATCATCATCACGGAAGGCGATCGGCCCGCCCATCTGTACTTCGTTTGTCAGGGGACCATCGAACTTTACGCCAGCGGACCGGATAGCCGGACGACCATCGCACTGCTCGGAGGCGGTGACTGTTTCATTCTCGCGGCGGTGTTGCAGAACGCGCCGGCGCTTATGTCCGCGCGGACCGTGGGGATGGCTGAGTTGGTGCATGTCCCGGCGGGTCTTATTCGAAGACTGCTGCGGAGCGATCAGAAGTTCCTCTTCAATGCTGCAATGGAACTGGCCAGCGAATTCCGCGGTATGGTTCGGCAGCTGCGGGACCAGAAACTCCGCTCGGCGGACCAGAGGCTGGTCGCCTATCTGCTGCGGCTCTCCGCCGAGCAGGCAAGTCCACACGAGGTGGTCTTGCCGTTGCCGAAGCAATTGATCGCTTCGCTGCTTGGTATTCGCTCGGAAAGCCTGTCGCGCGCATTTTCCGATTTGCAGGCGCACGGGGTTTGCGTCGTCGGTGAGCGTGTCACG
>CAZDNY010000213.1:0-6122 GCA_964506885.1 uncultured Hyphomicrobiaceae bacterium
ACGTGATGCGCCGCGCGTTGGAAAGTCCGGGATAATTGCGACAGGCCTCCATCAGCTGCGCGATCGGATAACGCTTGTTGATGGGGACCAGGACGTTGCGCAATTCGTCGGTAACGGCGTGCAGCGAGATGGCCAGCATCGTGCCGGCTTCCTCCCCCCATCGCGCTATCTCCGGCACCACGCCCGACGTCGACAGCGTGATGCGGCGTTTCGATAGCGACAGTCCTTCCCCGTCGGCCGCCACCTCCATTGCGGTCTTGACGTTGTCGAAATTGTAGAGCGGCTCGCCCATGCCCATCAGCACGACGTTGGTAATCTTGCGCTCGGTGGTCGGCAGGAGCCGTCCGTCGCCCGGCGGCGTAGCCCCCGGCCAGTCACCGATGCGGTCGCGGGCAACCAGGATCTGTCCGACGATCTCCTCGGCCTCCAGGTTGCGCACGAGCCGCTGCGTGCCGGTGTGGCAGAACGTGCAGGTCAGCGTGCAGCCGACCTGGCTGGAGATGCACAGCGTGCCGCGATCCTCTTCGGGGATATACACACACTCGATCTCCGGCGCCTTGGCCTCGTGGCCCCGCTTCGGCAGCCTCAGCAGCCACTTGCGCGTACCGTCGATCGAAACCTGTTCGGTGACGATCTCCAGCCGGTCGAGCGTATAGGCGTCGGCAAGCTTGGCCCTCAGATCCTTCGAGACGTCCGTCATCTGGTCGAACGAGCTCACGCCGCGCACGTAGATCCAGCTCCACAGCTGGTTGATCCGCATCCGCAGCTGTTTGTCGGGCACGCCCACGGCAGCAAGCGCCGCTTTCATGCGTGCACGGTCGAGGCCGGCCAGGGACGGTTTGCCGGCGTTGAGGGCGCTGGCCTCCTTTGGGGAATGCCCTTCGGGGACGGTATCGAGAACGAGGACCATGGCGGCCGGAATGCCTTCGGCTGGGAGCGGACGGGCTGATGTCTGCCACTATCTAGCGCATGTTTAGCCGAAGTGTGAGCGGTTCGGCGTGAAGAACATGCCCAATGACAA
Source organism: uncultured Hyphomicrobiaceae bacterium (assembly GCA_964506885.1). Lineage (GTDB taxonomy): Bacteria > Pseudomonadota > Alphaproteobacteria > Rhizobiales > Hyphomicrobiaceae > JAEUMD01. Next base: position 1,022 of record CAZDNY010000213.1, read on the forward strand.
AGCGCTGGAACGTGGTTGCGGCTCAATCTGACGCAGGCACGTTCTAGCGATCATCGCGCGGCAGGAAAAGGCTTGGATCGCCGCACGAGTTTGCGATAGGCGAAAAGAACCAGCCGCTCCTGGGATCCAGGGTGATGGCCACTCGAGGAGTGCCGAAAAGAATGAGCAGTGCAAAATCCGCATTGAGACGATCCAGGCTGCGGTGTCAGCGCGTTGCCATAGCCGCTGTTGCAACTTTTGCCGCCGCTTGCATCGCGATGGCGCCATCCGCGTCCGCCGCCGACGTCCAGCGCGGCAAGGAGCTGGCCCAGCAGCTCTGCGCCGTGTGCCATCTCAACCCCGGGCAGGGCGAGAAGACGGGGCCCGACACGATCCCGGGTTTCGCCGCGGTGGCCCGTCGCCCGGGACAAACGCTCGAGGGCATCATGGAGTGGCTGCGCTCGGTTCCCCCGATGATGCCAGATCATCATCTCAGCCAGGACGAAATGGAGGCGATCAGCTTGTTCATCCTGTCGCTGCGCGACGCGCCGGAAGCACCCCCTTCGAACTGAGCGTTCCAGATGAACGCGGTATAGTGCCATTCAGGCTTGGCTGGAGCGGGCCGGTGGTGCCAATCCGCCTGAGGCGGAAGTGATCTACTCCGGCGTCTCCATGCGGTCGATCTCGATCAGCCAGGTTTCGTCTTTGCTCTGGCTTTGGTCCTGCAGCTCGTTCGTGATCTTCTGCCGGTAATGCAGTTTGCGCACCCAGCCGTCTTTGAGCGACACCAGCGCAGTGCCCCGGTCGTTCCGGTCCACTTTCATTTTGCTCATTATATCGAGCGCTTCCTGAGGCAGTTCTTTCTCTCCCGGCCGTCGCATCGACTGCATCAACGCCTTGGTCGACTCCACGATCGACGTGCGGTCGAACGCCGTCTCCCAGGTAATCACCGCAAATCCGCCGACGCGGTCGGTGCGGCTCAAACGCGTCTGCGTGACCATCTTGATGGGCGGACCGCCCAACGGGTTGCGCTGACTGGCTTCGGTGCGCCTGGGTTCGTTCGGATCGAGAATGAGGTTCTGCATCGCGCCCACGACCATCGCTTCCGGCAGGAAATTGGCCGCCGCGACCTGCGGCGACATGGCTCTGAAGGAGGCCTCGGTACGCTCCATCACCTGCGGATCGGGTTGTTCGCCGTCACTCGACAGGATCTTGCGGGTGACGTCCATCAGGCGGGGCAGGATCTCCTTGAAATTCGGAATCCGCACCGGCGCCCCGTTGGGTCCGGCGTCGAATTCGAGCGGAATGCCCTTCATCAGCGCCAGCATGCCTGCCGATAGGGCCTCGTTGTCGGCGGCGCTGCCGGGCATGAAGACCGACTTCAGCGTCCAGCGCATGCGAGAACCGCTGGCGCTCGCATCGAGCACCTCTCCGTCGTAGTTGAACGAAAATGGTCCCTCGTTCGTGGACGTGCCGTTCTTCGTCTCGGCGATCTGCTTCGTGACGCGCACGCTGAACCGGTCGCCTTTGGTTGCGGTGAACGGGATCGAAACGAGGTCGGCCGCAGCCGTCCCGCCGGCCGAAAACATGCCTGCACCACTGCCTGCCGCCAGAAGGGCCGCAACGGCCACCGCACGTGTCGCACGGGCCCGCGGGAACGTCGCCGGACGGCTCGAACGGCACACCATCACGGCTCCTCCCCCAGGCGCTTCAGCCCGGCAATCGATTCCTTCAGCTTGGGATTGCGCTTCAACGCCGCCCGGTAGTCCGAGATGGCCAGATCGCGCTCACCGAGCGCTTCCAGCAAGTGCGCGCGCGTATCCCAATAGTTGGCATCCTCTGGCGCCGCCTTGACGGCTCTCTCCGCCAGCGCCAGCCCGTCGCGGTGTTCGGCCCGCTTGTAGTGCAGCCAGGCGAGATTGTTGAGCGCCAGCGCCAGTCCGCCGTCGATCTTCAGGGCTGCCCTGCAGTCTGCTTCCGCGCGATCGTACTTTTCCAGATTGATCTGCGCCCCGCAGCGGAACGCCAGCGCCTCCGTGTCGTTCGCGTCGATCGCAATGGCCTTCGTGTAGTCGTCGATGGCGCCGTCCCAGTTGCCCAGGCTGAATCGGGACTGACCGCGTCGCCGCCATGCCTCGCCGTCCTCGGGCTCTTGCTTCACAAACGCGCCGAAGTCACTTTCCGCCGCTGCATACTGGCCGAGTTCGAAATGCAGAAGACCACGATTGAACAACGCCAGCTTCTCGCCGGGATCGAGCGTCAGTGCCCAGTTCAGATCGTTGCGTGCGCGTTCGTATTGCCCCATCTGGAAATAGACGATTCCGCGGTCGTTGAACGTCAGCGCCGCCTGCGGATCGAGCGCGACCGCCATGTCGTAGTCGGCAATGGACGCGCGCATGTTCTTGGCGATCCGATGGGCTTCCGCCCTGTTCTTCCAGGCCTGCGCCGATTGGTAGTCGTCCTCTATGGCGCGGGTGAGTGCGGCAATCTCGGGCGGATCATGGTCTGCGCGGCCTGCACCGGCGGGTGGTGCGGCTTGGCTTGCGGGCTCTGGTTGCGACGCCGCTTGCTCCGCCTTGTCGTTCTCGACACTCTGGACCGGCTCGCGTTTTTTCTGCTCACCGGATACCGTTTGCCCATCGTCCGGAGCAGGTGACGCGGACTGCGGCAGCGCGGGCTGGCCCGCTGAAGCCTTGTCATCGGGGGGTAGGCCGGGCGGTGGAGCAGCCGCCGGCTGGGCTGAAGGCGTATCGGCTTCGGACTGCGCCTCTTTGCGCGGCAGCTTCGGTTTCACGGGCGGCAGCGACTTATCGAGTTCCGCAGGCCGTGGGGTCAATATGCCCGAGCCGTCACGCAGCGACTGCCCGACCTCTTTCGAGCCCTTGAACAGGAGATATCCGCCGACCAGCACGAGGATGAGCGGCACGAGCACGGCGAGCGCCAGCGCTCTGCCGGGCTGTTGCGACGACCCGCCCCCGCCGCTTGGTTCATATGCCGAGCCGCCGGCGTTGCTTTGGTCGAGGACCGAGACACGTTGGTTTTGTTGTGCTTGTTTGGTCAATGTCCTGACTGTCCGACGGCACCCGCCGCCTCGCTGCGAAGTTGCGGTTGAAAGCGCACGAGCGCCCTTCTCGGAAAGCGGCTCACACAGAATCGCCCATGCGAATTGTGCAAACTTTAGAGCAATGGCGCTGGGATTGAAACGCCATCGCACGAATTTCTCGACGCTGGCATGCGATGCGCCCGGGGCCTTCGATCAGACGGGCGGCTCTGGTGTGTCGATGCGCACCGCCTCGAGCCAAGTGCGCAGCGTTGAGCCTTCCCGTTCGAGTTCGCGTTTTGCCCATCGATAAGAGAGGTCGACCAGATCCGCGTGACGGTGCCAGTCGAGGAAGCCCATGTCATCGGGCAGCGGAGGAATGACGAGAACGTCTTCTTCATTCATATGCCGCGTGAAGTCCTGCCGGTTGGCCATCAGGCTGCGCAGGAGCACGGTCATCAGGCCCGGCGCAGAGGGCAGTGCATTGCGGTTGAACGGGTTCATCGCCGACGTCAGCAGCGCGCTGCGCGAAGGCAGGGCGTCATACGCCACATCGAAGCGTTTCAATTCCGGCACTTCGAAGCTCATCACCACATTGGGTCCGCTCTTCATCTCGTGCATGGCGCGGATCGGTACATTGTCCAAAAGGCATCCGTCGACCAGCATTTCGCCTTCGCTCGTGTAGTACGGAGGCAGCACGACCGGGATCGCGGCCGACGCCCGCACCGCGGCCCACAATGAGCCGGACGCATGCCGGTACAGTCTGTTCTGCGACAGGTTGGTCGACATGGCGAAGAACGGGATCCACAGGTCCTCGATATCATGGCCGCCATAAAGCCGTTGCAGTTCGGCATCGAAGAGCGTGTGGTCGATCAGGCTGTAACGTGGCCACGTCAAACGCCGCATCGCGCGGTTGACGACGAACATCTCATGCGTGGCCGCTTCGATTTCACGCGGGTCGCGGCCGAGCGCGAAAGCGGCGGTGTAGGCGCTGCCGCCCGAAGTGCCGCCCATGATGTCGAATGTGACGCCCGCCTCCAGGAAAGCGCGGTAGAGCCCGATCTGCGCCGTGCACAAGGCGCCACCGCCACACGCGATGAGCCCCACCGCGGTGCCTTTCAGAAAGCGCGCCAGACGCGCGAAGTCCCCGGGCGTGTCGAGCGCGACGTGATGATGCATGGTCACATCGCGGTCGCGAAGCCATCGCCGGGTACCGCTGATCGGACCACGCGTCTCGTGCAACAAAACCAGACGGCGAGATGAGGCCGGCAGCAGCGCGGCCGCCCGGGCCTCCAGCGGGTTGACGGCGCTATCGGCGTCGACGCCTCCGACCGCGAGCACGATGTCGGCTTGCCGGATCGCCTTGTCGGACCACGCATCGAGCGTCGTACCGGCGACGTAGACGACGAAATCGGACTTGCGCTCCAGGTCGTTGAACGCCGTCGTCGCTTCGGGCGTGTCATACGAACCGTGCGAGGCGATCAGGTCTTTCGCACGCGTACCATCGAGCACCTGCACCCGCCGTCCGCGGACATGACGCTTTTGCGAAGCCTGCCCCAGCGTTTCGGCGAGTTGCGCAATGAAGCGCTCGCCGATCTGAGAATTGCCAGCCGGGATCAGCGTCAGCGTGCGCGGTCTGGGATCGGGAGGAACAGGCCGCGCCGCGTTGAGATCTGCAACCCGCCGCGCCAGCGCCACAGTGATCAGTCGCCACAAGGACGGGTTGGTCGCGGTCAGTCGGTCGAAGCGCGATGCGTCGAGCCGCGCCACCAGACTGTCACGCAAGGCAACGACGCTGGCTGTGCGCGTGCCACCGGCAAGAAACGCGATTTCGCCGATCGGCTGGCCCGGACCGATTTCGGAAATGGGCGTTGCCCGCCCATCGAGCAGCACCGCAAAGCGCCCCGAGACGACGATGAACATGGCATCGGCCGTATCGCCCTGCCGCACCAGTGTCTCGCCGCGCGCGACGCTGAGCGTTTCCATCTCCGCCGCCAGGGCCGCGCGCGTCTCTTCATCGAGATCCGACAGGATTTCGAGCGACTTGATGAGATTTTCGCGGCCATTGGCAGGCATGTCGGG
>CAZDNY010000214.1:0-6104 GCA_964506885.1 uncultured Hyphomicrobiaceae bacterium
GTGAGCGTATCTCGCGACATTAGAATGTATTGGTTTGCTGGCGGCCGGCGCACTGGGGGATACCGGTCCGCAAGCCGCTCACGCAGGGGGGCATCCCGCCCACGACATTCAGATCACCAAACACAGTGACTCCAAAACCGAACCGACCATCCAAGAGTCGAACATCGAACGTTCAAGAAGCCGGTGACACCGCCGGACGCCCGAGGAAGGAACGCCCATGCACTCTCGCCGCGAATTTCTCCAGCTTGCCGCCGTCACTGCAGCAATCACCGGCTTTTCGGGTAGCCTGACGCGGCTCGCCGCGCAGCAGAAACTGAGCCAGGCAGACCTGCTCAAGTTCGACTCCAAGGGCCAGGTGACGTTGCTGCATCTGACCGACATCCACGCGCAGTTGAAGCCCATCTATTTCCGCCCGCCGTCGGAGAACTTCGGCGTCGGCGCCTACGAAGGCATTCCCCCGCATCTGGTGGGCGAGGAGTTCCTCAAGCACTTCAATGTGCCCGCAGGCTCGCCGCTCGCCTACGCCCACACCATGGTCGACTACATCAACCTCGCCAAGTCCTACGGCCGGCTTGGCGGCCTCGACCGCATCGCCACGCTGGTCAAGGCGATCCGCGCCGATCGCGGCGACGACAAGGTTCTGTTCCTCGACGGCGGCGACACCTGGCAGGGTTCGTATACCTCGCTCAAGACCAACGCGCAGGACATGGTCGACTGCATGAAGCTCCTGAAGCCCGACGCGATGGTCGGCCACTGGGAGTTCACCTTCGGTGAGGCGCGCGTCAAGGAGTTGATCGAACAGCTAGGTTATCCCTTCCTCGGCGGCAATATTGTCGACAACGAATTCGAGGAGCCGGTATTCGAGTCCACGCAGATGTTCGAGAAGGGCGGCGTCAAGGTCGCCGTCATCGGCCAGGCGTTCCCCTACACGCCGATCGCCAACCCGCGCTGGATGATCCCGAAGTGGTCGTTCGGTATCCGCCCTGAGCGTGTGCAGGAGCATGTCGACAAGGCGCGCGCGGATGGCGCGGAAGTCGTGGTGCTGCTGTCTCATGACGGCTTCGACGTCGACCAGAAGCTCGCCACCATCGTCAACGGCATCGACGTGATCCTGACGGGGCACACGCACGACTCCATTCCGCGCGCCATCGAGATCGGCAAGACAATCCTGCTGTCGTCGGGCTCGCACGGCAAGTTCCTGGGCCGCGTCGATCTGGAGGTGAAGGACGGCAAGGTGGTCGGCTACAACTCGGGCATGATCCCGGTGTTCTCCGATGCCATCGAGCCCGACAAGGAGATGGCAGCCAAGATCGCGGAAGTGCGCGCACCCTACGAGAGCGAGTGCAACCGCGTGCTGGGCCGGACCGAAGGCTTGCTCTACCGCCGCGGCAACTTCAACGGCACCTGGGACGATCTCATCTGCCAGGCGCTGATCGAGGAGCGCGACGCCGAGATCTCCCTGTCGCCCGGCTTCCGCTGGGGCACGACCTTGCTGCCGGGCCAGGACATCACCATGGACGATCTCTACACCCAGACGTCTATGAGCTATCCGGCCGTCTACCGTTCCGAATTCACCGGCGCGCAGCTGCACGAGATCATGGAGGACGTCTGCGACAACCTCTTCCACAAGGACCCGTTCTATCAGCAGGGCGGCGACATGGTGCGTGTCGGCGGCATGGGCTACACCTGCGCCCCCAAGGAAGACAAGGGCAAGCGCATTACCGACATGACGCTGCTCAAGACCGGCGAGAAGATCGATCCTGCGAGAAAGTACGTCGTCGCCGGCTGGGCCTCGGTCAATCCCGACACCAAGGGACCAGCCATCTATGACCTCATGGAGGGCTACATCACCAAGAAAAAGGTGGTGAACATGCCCAAGAACGAGGCCGTCAAGGTTGTTGGAATGTGATCTGACGTGACGCGATGGTGTCTTGCCCCCGCGCGGGGGCGGCGCCATTGTGCGCACCAATCTGGACGCTGGCGCTGCAAGGCGCCGGCCTTTCCCTCGGAACCCACGAAATGCTCGCTGACGCCTATATCTACTTCTTCGTGGCGCTTGCCGGTCTTGCGAGCTTCCTGAGCCCGTGCGTGCTGCCGCTGGTGCCGCCCTACCTGGGGTATCTGGGCGGCACCACGATCGACCAGGTCTCGGAGGAGGGCACGATCGACCGTGCGGTGTGGCGCCGCGTCGTATTTGCCTCGATCTTCTTCGTCCTCGGCTTTTCGACGGTCTTCATCGGGCTTGGCGCCGGCGCGTCGTGGTTTGGCCAGATGATCCAGACCTACAAGGCCGAGCTGTCGGTCGTTGCCGGCTTCGTCATCATGATCTTCGGCCTGCACTTCCTTCGAGTCCTCGAGATCAACGCGCTTTATTCCGAGAAGCGCTACCATGCCGATACCCAGGGGGCGAGCTTCCTGGGCGCCTATGTGATCGGGCTCGCCTTTGCATTCGGCTGGACGCCGTGCGTCGGGCCGATCCTGGCAACCGTGCTGGCAATGGCTGCCAACGAAGGCTCGCTGACGACGGGTGTGACGATGCTCGGCGCCTATTCGCTGGGCCTCGGCATCCCGTTCATCCTGGCCGCCGTCGCCATCAAGCCGTTCTTGAGCTTCATGCACCGGTTCCGCAGGCATCTGGGGACCATGGAAAAGGTAATGGGCCTGTTGCTCGTGCTGACCGGGTTGCTGTTCATGGGCGGCCTGCTGGCCGACGCCAAGGCGCAGATGGTGTCGCTTATTCCCGCTCTGGCATCGTCCGCCGGTTTGATCGGCACGGTGCTTCTCGTGGCTGGTATCGCCGGGATCTTCACGTCGAAACGCGTGCTGGCAATTTCGGGTTTCGTTGCGATCGTGATCGGCATGACCCTCATCGGCGGTTCGATGAATGCGTTCGGTCAGTGGCTGATCGAGACATTCCCGTTCCTGGGCCAGGTCGAAGGGATGGTGACGCCCGAGACGCTGCAGCACGACATCATGCGCAAGGGCGCCGAATAGGTTCTGCGGCAGGGATATGGTGACCACTCAGCGCCCGACGCCGCGATCCGTGCCCGGGAGGCGCGCGCAGTGAGCACATCCGTTCCAATCGCGCTGACCATCGCCGGCTCCGACAGCTCCGGCGGGGCCGGCATCCAGGCCGATCTGAAGACCTTCACGGCGCTGGGCGTCTACGGTGCCAGCGTCATCGCCGCGCTGACGGCGCAGAACACGCAAGGCGTGACCGGCGTGCTCGCCGTGCCGCCCGACTTCATCGCGCTTCAGATCGACGCCGTCGCCACGGATCTGGCGGTGACTGCCACCAAGACCGGCATGCTCGGCGAGGCGGCTGCCGTCGATGCGGTCTGCGATGGGCTGGAGCGCCATGCGCTGGGCCACCTCGTGGTCGATCCGGTCATGGTCGCAACCAGTGGCGACGTCTTGCTCGCGCCCGATGCGATCGCCCGCGTCACCGCCCGGCTCATCCCCAAGGCCGACGTCATTACACCCAATCTCGCCGAAGCCGCCCGGCTGCTCAACGCCCGTCCGGCTGCAAGCCTTGCCGACATGGAGCGTCAGGCCCGCGATCTGCTGGCCCTGGGTTGCGGTGCCGTCGTGTTGAAAGGCGGGCACCTGACGGGCGCGGATGCCATCGATGTGCTGGTCACGCGCGCCGCTCCTGATAAGCCGCAGCGCTTCGCCGCACCACGCATCGACACGCGCAACACACACGGGACCGGCTGCACGCTGGCCGCCGCGATTGCCGCAAACCTGGCCCTGGGGCTGTCCCTGCCGCAGGCCGTGGCCGACGCCAAGGGGTTCCTCGCCGACGCACTCGCATCAGGCCGCCACCTGCAGATCGGCCGGGGAAGCGGACCTGTGGATCATTTGTTCGCAATCCGCCGGAGCTGAACGCTGCAGCGCGTTCGTCCCGATAGGGCAGGCCCGGCAGCAACAAGCTGAGCCTAGCCCCCATCCCGCCGAATTTTCGGCCGCACACCCGCCGATCCCGGTTTCACCAGGCAGCACGAAATCGACCCACGGCGCCCACGTGGCGCAGGACATCCAGGCAACACCCTCCCGGCCAAACAGGTTGTGCTCAACAATCCCCATTGATGTTGGCGCTGCCGCGATCACCATCGGACAGGATCGAATCGCTTCGCCCCTCAGGCTCTTGCCTGGAGCGGCCGATGCCGGGTGCTATCGAGGACTGCAACGACATGACACGACTTCAAAGCTTGAACGGCACCGTGCCATCCGCGCCAGCAAGCGGCGCCCTGACCCCGCGCCTGACGGCCGTGGCCGCCACACTCGTGATCGGCACGCTGCTGGGCGCGATGACCGTTGCGGCCGCCGCCACCGCGCCGCTCAGCCACCTGCCGGGACGCTGGTCGGGCTGGGGCGCCATAACGCTGGCCAGCGGTAAGTCCGAACAGGTCAAGTGCATCGCCACCTATTTCATCAAGAACGACGGCGGAAAGCTGGAGCAGAACCTGCGTTGTGCCTCCGCCAGCTACCGGATCGATGCCAAGGCCGATCTCGAGGTCGTCAGTGATCAGGTGCGCGGTCGCTGGGAGGAGCGCACCAACGCGGCCTCCGGCTCGGTGACCGGCCGCATGACCGGCAGCGGTTTCAACCTGTCGATCCGTGGCGACTCGTTCACCGCTGCGATGGCCGTGTCGACGTCACCCTGCAAGCAATCGATCAACATCGCGCCCGAGGGCACGGATGTTCGCCGGATTGCCATTGGCCTGGGCAAATGCTGAGACCCGGGAGTTCGGTCTGCACGCGGTTCAGGTGTGGCATGCCAGCATCGCGTGAACGCAATGTCTTGGGCTGTTACAACATGTGGCTTGCCAATCTGGCGGGACTCTAGGCATCCTCCACCCATCGCCGCCCGATTGGGCTGGCGCCGATCTTCCGGGGGGAAGGCCAAGCGCGATTTCGACCGCTGCTTGGCTCGGCTGAAAACCGGTCTGGCTTTGCCAGACCGGTTTTTTCGTTGTCCGGCGAATGCTCTTATCGGTGCCGTGGCAAATGCGTGACCATTGCGTCACATGCGCCGGAATTCATCCGAAAACGGTGCTGTCGGGGCTGTTCCGCCGTTTGCGCAGGGCACGGTTCAAGCTAGCCTGACCGCCAGCGGAGGAATGCCCAAGCGCGCTCTTCCGCGGGGGGAGAGCAGAGCCGCTCCGGGAGACTGAATTTCGAGCTGCAGTCGTCGAAACGCGCCTGATCGGACCGGCGCCGGACTGTGGCACTGACGGGGGACACCATGCGCAACACGTTTTCGGTGATGAAGACCGCGCTTCTCACGACCACCGCCATCGCCTCGTGCGCCATCGCGTTCGACAGCGCGGACGCGGGCGGTTTTGCCATCCGCGAGCAATCGGCGCAGTTCCAGGGATCGTCCTTCGCCGGTAATGCGGCGGGCGGCGGACTGTCGTCCATGTTCTGGAATCCGGCGGCGCTGGCCCAGGCCGGATCGGGGCTGACGAGCGAGAGCCACTTCTCAGGCATCTGGGGACAGGCTGAAAATACGATCGACGACGTAACGCCATTCAATCCGTTCGCAGGGGCCTCTCCATCGAGCGGAAATATCGGAATACCGGCCCTCGTAGGATCCAGCTATTATAGCTACCGCCTCAGTGACCGCTTGGTGCTCGGCATGTCGCTGAATTCCGGTTTCGGATTGGCCACCAAACCTCGCGACTTGGACTATATGGGCGCCGAACTCGGTCGCACGACGAAGCTCTTCACCATCAATGCGGCGCCGACCCTGGCGTTTAAGGTCGCCCCAGGTATCACCATCGGGGCAGGCGTCCAGGTTCAATATGCCGATGCGAAATTGAAGTTTGGCGCGCCGGGTGGTGCCACCACAAGCTTTGACGATGCATCGGATTTTGCTTTCGGCGGCACTGTCGGCGTTCTCTTCGCGCCGGCTCCCGGCACCAGCATTGGTCTGGGCTATCGCAGCCAGCTATCGCACGATTTGGAAGGCGACTTCCGGTTCTTGGGCGGTCCCAAGCAGCGCAATGCGAGTGCGGACCTCGAGCTTCCAGATATCGTGACCTTGTCGATCCGGCAGTCGATTGCGCCAAACATGCGGCTGCTGGGCACCGTTGAATGGT
>CAZDNY010000215.1:0-6104 GCA_964506885.1 uncultured Hyphomicrobiaceae bacterium
CGACCGCCCCCTCGCCGCTGCCGCCCGCAGCCAATGCTGCCCCGGCCGGGGCCATCGCCGCTGCGCCGGAGACAAATGCCAGTCCAAGTGCTTTCGCAACTTTCATGTTCGTCTCCTTCACGCCGCAGACTGCGTCAGGTTCGGATGGACGATCTTGCCATCCTTGGCCACCAGCGTGCCCTTGATGATGTCGTCGTCCCAATTGATCGCCAGCTTCTTCTCCTTCTTGTCGACCATCGTGTCGATGAACGACAACAGGTTCCTGGCGTAGAGGCTCGAAGCATTGAAGGCCAGCCGGCCGGAATAGTTGAGCGGCCCGAAGATCGACACGCCATCGACATCGACGGTTTCACCCGGCTTGGTCAGCTCGCAGTTGCCGCCACGCTCTGCCGCCAGATCGACGATGATCGAACCCGGCTTCATCGAGCGCACCATATCCGCGCTGATGAGACGCGGCGCCGGGCGCCCGGGAATGAGCGCCGTCGTGATGACGATGTCTTGGCTCTTGATGTGCTCGGCAACCAGCGCGGCCTGCTTTTTCTGGTATTCCTCGCTCATCGGCTTGGCATAGCCGGCCGCCGTCTGAGCCTGCTTGAATTCCTCGTCTTCGACCGCGATGAATTTGCCGCCCAGCGACTGCACCTGTTCCTTGGTGGCCGGGCGCACGTCCGTGGCCGTCACGATACCGCCGAGGCGCTTGGCCGTGGCGATCGCCTGCAGACCGGCAACGCCCACACCCATGATGAAGACCTTGGCCGCCGGCACCGTGCCTGCCGCCGTCGTCATCATCGGCATCGCGCGGCCGAACATCGAGGCGGCATCGACCACCGCCTTGTAGCCGGCGAGGTTGGCCTGGCTCGACAGGACGTCCATCGATTGCGCACGCGTGATACGCGGCATGAACTCCATCGAATAGAGTTGCACGTTCTTCGCCGCCAGCGCTTCCAGCCCCGGCCGGTCGTCGTGCGGGGCCAGATTGGCGATGACCATGCCCCCGGGCTTGATCTGCGCCACCGCTTCCGGCGACGGGCGGCGCACGGCAAGCAGCATGTCGGCACCCGACAGCGCTGCGGCAGCCGTATCGACGATCTCGGCGCCTTGCGCCTTGTACATGTCGTCGGTGAAGCGGGAGCGCGCGCCAGCGCCCTTCTCGATCCGCACTGTCGCGCCAAGCGCCGTGAGCTTCTTGACCGTGTCGGGCGACACCGCGACGCGCGGCTCGTCGGCGCTTTCAGCCGTGACAGCTATGGTGAGCATGGATGCGTCCGATTGGTTCCGTCGCCGCCACTCGGCGACGGGTGTGTCAATTCAAAGGGGTGAGATATTCCGCAGCGCACCGGGGGGGCTCGCAGACTTCGGACTTCAGACCAGGAAGACCGCCATCCCGATCAGCAACAGTGTGACAAGCACAACCAGCAGCTTGGTCATGAACACGAAACCATTGTAGGTGCGCTCGTGTTCACGGTAGTCCATGGCCGGGTGACCGCCTGTGGTGTCGATCGACATGCAGAGAACCTCCCAAGAAATCAGTTTTTTGCCTGAAATCTCGTACCTCAAGCGGCCCTTTGCATCAACAGGTACGGATGTACAAGGATGTCGCGGGCAAACGTGCCCCGCGCCCGCCGCAATTTCGGGCGATTCGATCAGGAGCAGCGGCCTCGACTCGGTCTTCGGGATTATGTTCGTAACCGGCATCGCACGACCGCGCTGCGTCGTCCCCGGCCATCAAAGGCCAGGCCGATGCACTTCACCGTCCTTCTGGGGGCTTCGAATGATCACCACAACCAACTCTAATTCCGAGCATTTTTCCGCGCGTGGCCAAATGCGCCGGCAGCAGCTTCCGCTTCCCGCACTGGCAACGATCCTGGCGGCATGCGCTCTCGCGCCGACAGCTTCGGCATTGGAGGTCCTGCCCGACGAAAAGGCGAGCCGCGAAGCCTGCGAGCGCCGGTTCTGTGAAATCGTCCTTGATGGCAAGAGCAGCGGTCCCCCGCTCGCTTGCGATATGACCAAGACCTGGGATCGGGTTAAGATCAAGAAAAACGGTGAGAAAAACGCTCTCTCCTGGGGCTTCGGCGACGCCCGCTGCACGCTCGCCCTGAATATCCCCAGGGAAAAAATCGTTCCCGCACTCAGCGAGAAGCGCCACACCTTCCAGTTCGAGCCCCAGACCATCGACTGCAAGGTCGAAGGCTCCGACAACAAGCTGAACAGCCTGCAGGTCGATGCGGCACCCAAGATCAAGTTCCGCGACGGCAAAGCCCACAAAGTCTGGATCAACATCAAGGATGTGCGCGGCGAAAGCGGCCTCAAGAGCCTGGTCTGGACGGCCTCCAAGCTGGCCGACAACCTGGGACTCTTCCACTCCGCAACCGTCAAGGAAATCAACAAGTTCATCCATAAGACCTGCAACGCGCGCTATGGCGACGGACCGCGCGAGGTCAAAAAAGAGAAGAAGAAAAAGGACGCGCCGCTCAGAGCCGATGCCCGTTGAGCGAGACGTCAGGTCACGCCGCATTGGCCGCGCACTCACAGCGATAGCGGCAACCACCTGCGTTATCGTAGTCGCCGTGACTGCGCCGACGTCGGCCCAATCGCCACCGGCTCGGGGCGAAGATGCACCGTCAGTGCCCTCGCCCCACGCGGACCCGGTCGCCACGACAGGTGACGGACTGCTGTCACGCGACTGCTTCGAGGAACTGGAGAACGGCATTCGGCCGGAAATCGCCTGCGTCTTCCCGCTTCGCCTGTCGGATACCGAACAGGCCGAACTGGAGGCGGGATCACGCGGCTACGTCAAGAATGTCGCCTGCACCTTGACCATACGAATTCCGCGCAAAGAGGTGGAGTTCGCCATCGCCGCCCGCGATCACATCTTCCAGAGCCCCGAACAGCCCGTCACCTGCACCGTCACCACCCACAAGTCGGATTTCGACATAACGGCGACGTTCGCCCCGCGGGTCGTGTTCAAGAACGACACCGCCGTCGAAGCGACGCCCGGGCTCGGCAATGTCGAAGGTGTGACGCGCGTCCTGTCCTGGCCCGTCGTGCAGTTCGTCAACCGCTGGCCCTCGATCCGCACGGGTCTGCTGCAGGTCGTCAACGCCTACCGCACCCATGCCCGCAAGAAGCCCAGCCGCTCCGCCCAGCCGTGAACTGACCGCCGGCAGCCAGCAACCCCTCTCCAAATGGCTGACGTTTGAAATGGTAGCGCCGCTGCAAGGCAAGAGCAGGCGCCAGCGCGTCATCTAAGCGCTTTCACGCTGCGGCCGCGACCTCGGGCAACGGCACGCCCGCCGCCGCGAACGCCTGCCTCTGCCGTTCGGCGACGGTGTGTGCCTCGAAATCCTCGATCGTCTCGTTGAACAGACGATACCAGTTGAGATTCGCCGCCAGATGCAGGAACACGCCGCCGAGCCCGATCGCCGCCCGGTCCATGAAGACGAATTCGCGCGGCACCGTCACTGGCCCCTTCTCCTTGAGAATCTTGTGCACCGTGAAGGCCTCCCGGCGACCGTACTCGCCCGGCGTCGTCCCGTCGGCGATGATCCGCTCGCGGTCATCCAGCAGCGGCCCGTAGATAAAGCGCGCCCATATCGTCAGGCCGTCGATCAGCTCGTTGGTGAGCCCCTTGAAACCCCAGCGCTCATAGGCCGCCACCACGCGCTCACGGTCGTCTGCCAGAAGACCGCGGTACAGTTCAACCACGCCTTCCACGAAGCTCACCGGGAAGGTGCGGATGCAGCCATAATCGAGCAGGTTGACCCCCGTCGGGCGCCCATCGGTCTCGAAAATCGTATAGTTGCCGAGGTGCGGATCGCCGTGGATCACGCCGTAATGGCTGAACGGATACCACCAGGCGCGGAACATCGCCCTGGCAATCGCGTTGCGGTCTTCGAGTTGATGCTCCTTGTAGCTGAGCAGCGGGACGCCATCGCACCACGACATCGTCAAGAGGCGCTTGGTCGAGAGTTCCGGATCGACATCGGGCACCCGGATCATCGCATCGCCCTTGAAGATCGCTGCATAAAGCCGCGTGTGGCGCGCCTCCAGGTCATAGTCGAGTTCTTCGCGCAACCGCGCCGATATCTCCTTCATGATCTCGCGCGTGTCGATGCCCGGGTCCATGCGGGCGTGAATCTGAAAGATCAACCGCAGCTGATTGAGATCGGCCTCCACCGCCGACTGCATGTCGGGATATTGCAATTTACAGGCAAGCTGACGCCCGTCGTGTGCAATGGCCTTGTGCACCTGTCCCAGCGAGGCCGATGCGCTCGAACGTTCGGAAAAGTCCTTGAAGCGCGCGCGCCAGTCCGGACCCAGCTCCGCCTGCATGCGACGACGCACGAACGCCGGCCCCATCGGCGGCGCGGCACTCTGCAATTGCGATAATTCTCGCGCGTATTCCTTCGGCAGCGCCTCCGGTATCGTTGACATCAGCTGCGCGACCTTCATCAGCGGACCCTTCAGCCCACCCAGCGCCGCGGCAAGGTCGGCTGCCGCCTTCGAACGGTCGTGCCCGCGGCCGAGCAAACGGTCGCCCGCGACCCTGAGGCCGACGGCACCGACGTTGGTGCCCACCTTTACATAGCGCGCAGCCCGGGCAGAAAACCTGTTGTCTTCGTTGCTCATGATCCTGCCCGAATACTCCGCGTCCGTCGGCTTGCACTTGGCCGACACGCTCTCGATATAGGGTGTGCCGGCCGATTGCACAGGCCCCCACCGAAGCCTCGGGCCACGCCCCGCGACCGGCGCGTTAACCTTTCCTTAACGCCGGAGGAATAGCCCGGGAATACTAAAGTCCGAACGGCAGGTTCCTTGCACGGATGGATCATTGCGGAGCAGCGATGCACGCAGAGCCGATAAAGGAAGTTTGTTGGGTAGGCCGTCATGACCAGATTTCGTCTCGTATTGACACTGATCACCCTCACAGTCGGCGGCGGAATGGCGGCATCCTACATGACGCCGGATACGCCGGCAGCGCCAGAGCGGATCAAGCCGCAGGCAATCCTGCCGTCTGAGCCTCCGGCCCGGAGCACTGCTCTGCCCGCCCTCCCGCCGGACGCCATGCCCGCCGCCACCGACACCGCCGCGCTCCAGCCCAGCGAACCGCCGACCGTCGCCCTGCCTTCCGGTCCACTGCTGCGCTCCGCCACCGGAGCGCCGCCTATCGATACATCAGCCATCGCACCAGACACACCCGTGCGCCATGAACCCGGCTCCGAAGCTTTCCGGCCCGCCTCGCTCGACGTTGAGGGGGCCGAGGAGGAGGCCGGCCCGGCCCCCATCGCCCGTCCAACACCGCGGCGCACACAGCCACGGGCGCGCTCGGCACATCAGAGCAAGAAGATCGAATCGCTTTTCTTGAATCCGCTAGGCACACGCTGACGACGCAGAGAGAAAGTCCTGTCGATCAGCGCCCGGCGCGCCGCTCCCGATTGAGCCGCGCGAAAATCTCCATGAATTCGACGGCGCCCGCATTCTTCATGTTCTCGTTCATGCGCTCATCGAGCGCCACGAGCAAATCGCCGGCGCTCTTGCCGCGCACGATCGTGTTGCGATAGTAGGCATTACGCGAGAAGAAATTCGTCGTCGGCGCCTTGCGCCCGACACGCGTCATCATCTCCAGCCCCGTCCCCGGACCCGCCAGGTTCATCAGCTCGATCTCCGCCCCCGTGAGCCGGTCGTAGCCAGCTTTCTGGGCCGTCCGCTTCAAGCCCTTGAGCTTGATTACCTGCAGCCAGGGCCCGATATCGCCGTCCAGATTTATGGCGTGGATACCGCGTCCCGTACTCGTCTTGGAAAAGGCCACGTGTCGCGACCATTTGTAGGGAATTGACCGCGCCTTGCGCGTCATGCGCGCAAGCGCTGCGGCCTTGGTGGTAAGCGCGCGCCGCCGCTCCGAACCCGGCGGGCTTTTCGCTGCCAGCTCTCGCAGCCGCGCAACGAACTCTCGGCCGTGCTTGGACAGTTCGTTGATGGAATTGGCTGCCAGAAGCTGCGCATAGCCGAGCGCCGTAGAGATCGGCTTGCCTTTCCTCGTGATCGGGTGGATGCCAGCCTGCATGTCGGCCGTGCCGAGCCCGCTCGTTTCCAGCGCATAG